>JACQNI010000034.1 GCA_016203135.1 Candidatus Woesearchaeota archaeon | reverse complement strand
GTATTTTATCGTTTTAATTATTTAAAAAGGTTTCCATTTTCATTTTTTCACAAAAATTTTCTGAAAATTCATGAAAATATTTTTCTCAACTTCCAGCTTATCCATTTTTTTAATTTCAGAAATTTTGTTTATTGTATAGGTTATATAACTTGGCTCATTAATTTTGTCTTTAAATGGACTAAGATATGGGGCATCGGTCTCAGTCAGTATATTATTGATTGAAACTCTGTCAGCCATGATCTGAAAATGTTCAGAGTAAGTTATTATCGGCGGTATGGACAAGCTCCATCCATTGTCAACTATCTTGTTTACAAGCTTAAAGTTTCCAGTAAAGCAGTGAAATACAGCATTTTTTATTTTCATTGTCTCAAGCATTTCAATAACTTCCTTTTCAGCCTTTCTTGTATGAAGAACAATTGGTTTTTTTAGCTTCTCGCTGAATTCAAGAATTCTTTGAAATATTTTTATCTGCTCCTTTTCATATTCCCTTGAAACAAAATCCAAGCCAATCTCGCCTATCGCAGTTACTTTATTCTTGTTCTTTTTTATGAAATCAAGATTTTCTTGAAGCTGATCTTCATTTAATTCTATAACTTCTAATGGATATAAACCTAAAGAAGCAGATATTATTTCATTTTTAAGCAATAAAACCTTTTGATTTGCTTCTTTTAATGAACCGCTAGCCAATATTTTAACAACGCCTGCTTTCTTTGCCCTTTCAATAACCTCATCTCTATTTTCATCAAAAATATCATAGTTTATGTGTGAATGTATATCAACTATCATGTAAAACAAGTATTAATATCTATTTTAAATGTTTCTAGCCAAGCATCATAAATGGTTTTGCAATAAGGAAAAACAATTTTGACAGCCAAGGCAATAGATTTACAAATATTAAGATTAAAACAAAGAAGCTTATGTAATTCCACAATCTCATTGCTGTTTTTCTTTTTTTAAATATTGCGAGCATTCCCACATAAAATATTTTTCCTCCGTCAACTGGTCCAAGAGGCAATAGATTAAATAATCCAACCCCAATGTTTGCAACATAAAGCCAAAAGAACAAGAAAAATACCCACATGAAAAGGCTTGGCAAAAACTTGCCGTATTTTTCAACTACATCCTTGCTTATTTGATTTACAGATTGTACAGACATTCCCAAGTATCCTTGTTCATTGTTATTTGGGTTTTTAGCAGCCTCAATTCCATAATTATTTTTCTCTGTTTCTATAATTACTTTGTCTCCTGGCTTTAAATTATCTAAATTCGATGTAAACTCATCAATGTTGTCTACTTCAATTCCATTGACAGCAATAATATTCTCGCCAATACTCATCCCTGAATCCTTGGCAGGAAAGCCATCTTGCAGAACAACAATTTTAACTCCAGTTGATTCATTTATTGAACTAGCTACAGGAGCAAGTAACAATGAATAAATAACCAAAACAATTCCTCCAAGTATTATATTTGAAAAAGGCCCTGCACAAAAAACACTTAATTGAGCCATTTTTCCCTTTTTCTCTAGTTCCTTTTCATCAGGCTCGACAAATGCAGCCAATATCGGCCCTAAAAAAGCAAATCCAGAACTTTTTACCTTGACATTATAAAGCCTTGAATACAAACCATGTGAAAATTCATGTATAACAGCTAGAATAAATATTGATATTATCCAATACCAGAAGCTTAATTGTGGCAGTCCTGGCAGCTGAACTCCTGGCAATAATGGAGCCAAAGCGGGTTGTGAATCTGGAACAGCTATTAATTTATAAGTTCCTAATGTCAAGGTATACAATATAATTATCATCCCAAAAAATCCAACTATAACCCCAAGATATCCCAGATATTTCCAGAATGTTGGAATTTTCTTGGAAATATTGTCCATCAAGTTTAATCCAAGTTTAGTTTTATAAAGAACAAATATTTTGTTTTGCACTTCAAACTTGCTTCTATATGTTGCAAAAAATAAAAACAATAATCCATAAAACACTAAAGCAAATATAAGATCTGAATTCATTTTCCTTTCTTTATAGGCCTAAATGCTTTTCCATTGCATTTTCTGCATTTAACTTTGTTCTGCAGAATTTTTTGCGGAGTGCTTCTAATTTTAGTCTTGCATCTCCTGCAGACAAATACATTCCTAAACAACCTTGCATGTGCTTCAGCGAATTTAGCCATTATTTAACCTGCTTTATGATTTTGTCATTCAATATTATCCAATATAATACTTCCTTGCCTTCCTTTACCTCTGCTTTTAATTCTTCAGGGATTTTTAAATCAAATGTCTCATACGTACTAACATCCATAACATTTGCTATATCTCCATGTATACTTAATACCTGTGCATTCTTTTTTTCTATTAAAGGAATATCAACCCTGTCGCTTCCTGGCATTAATTTTATTATTTTTCTATTGTCTATTAATCCACTAGCTTCTATTCTGCATTTTGTATGTCCATGCTTGCCGGTCTTTGACATATCTATTTTAACAACCTTGCAAGCAAAACCATCAAAAACTACAAAACTGCCTATTTTTAAGCTAGAAGCCTCTTGTTGTTTTAATGACATTTATAGAAAGTTCCAAGTTCATTTATAAGTTTTTCTAAAAACTTCCAATCAAGTCTAATTGCATCTAAAACTCTTTTTAAAGAAAGGTTTAAAAACACCCATTTTAAAATTTATTGTGTGATTTAAAATCAGTTTATACTCTCATATTAAAGAAACATGGACAAAACCTAAAGAAAATTTAGGTAGTCTATGGAAAGAAAGATTAATAGAATGGAGAAGAACTAATTCTGTTGTCCGAGTAGAAAGACCGACAAGATTGGATAAAGCAAGAGGTCTTGGTTATAAAGCAAAACAAGGTTATGTTGTTGTCCGAGTAAGACTACCAAGAGGCGGAAGACAAAGGGAATTATTCAAAAGTGGTAGAAGATCAAAAACAAGACGTAGGAAAAAAATACTATCATTGAATTACCAAGTTATAGCAGAGCAAAGGGCAAACAAAAAATATCCTAATTGTGAGGTTTTAAATTCATATTATTTAGCAAAAGATGGAAAAAATTACTGGTTCGAGATAATTTTAGTTGAAAGAGAACAAGTTTCTAGATATGAAGGAATGGAATGGCTGAAAAATTCCAGGGGAAGAGTCTACAGGGGATTAACTTCCCAAGGTAGAAAAAGTAGGGGTCTGCGTAGAAAAGGAAAGGGCGCAGAAAAAATAAGACCTAGCTTAAGATCTAATAGAGGAAGAGGAAATTAAAACTTCTTATAATAAAACTTCCCTTTTCCAAATATTAAAAACAATAATAATAAAATAAAAAGAAAAATCAATATCCCTATTACTATCAATATTATCAGACTTCCAAAAAATATTAAAAACAATAACAATATTGGAAATAATAATGCAATTAATATCTTAGTCATTAAACTTAACTTTCTTCTAAAAAACCTAGAGCTATTCACTCTCAAAAAAGCAATAAATACTAAGACTATGAAAATTCCTAGTATCCACTTGATATAATTCATAAAACTACTACTCAAAACCTATATAAAAAACTAACCAAAATCTATTTAAATAAACCAGCAGTATTTATTGCAATGGTTTTAGAAGCATTGACCGGGGTAAAAGGGGCTGAAAATCATCCAAAAAAGATGATTATTCTTGGTGTATTATACGTAGTCGTTGCTGTTTTTCTCTCATCCTGGATATTCAAAAATCAAGCAAGTATGATTATGGTTTCTTTAACTGTATTTGCCTGTATCCCACTTATCTATAACACAGTAAAATATGAAGAAGGTATAGATATAAAATCAAAAAAAAATGTTTTTCAGACCCATAAAAAAGCATTGTCATATTTTGTCTATCTTTTTATAGGCTTTATAATCGCTTTTTCAGCACTATATATAATATTGCCTAAAGCCCATGTTGAAAGCCTTTTCTCAGTTCAAATATCAACAATAAATGCTATCAACAGCAAGATAACCGGCGGCAGTTTATTATATACCTACTTATTGCAGATAGTTCTTAACAACATTAAGGTTTTACTATTCTCAGTCTTGTTTTCTTTTTTCTACGGAGCCGGTGCTATATTTATTCTTACTTGGAATGCCTCTGTAATTTCAGCAGCTATCGGTATATTTATAAGAAATAATCTCGAAGAATATGCACTATCAGCCGGTTTTATAAAAGTTGCAACTTATCTTGGAATATTCTCAGTAGGTATTCTTAGATACATGACTCATGGCATTTTTGAGATAGTTGCATATTTCATGGGTGGTTTAGCTGGAGGTTTGATATCTATTGCTGTAATAAAACACGATTTTAAAAGCAAGGAATTCAAGAAAGTAATGAATGATTCCATGAAATTAATCTTTCTGGCAATAATAATAATAATTGTTGCAGGCTTAATAGAAACATTTATAACTCCTATTTTATTTTAATTATTTTAATGAAAGAAAAAGGGAAAAAGTTATTCACTATTATAGTTGCACTCTTTATTTTATCAATTATGGTGGCAAGTGTCTTAAATTTTAGCCTGCCAAATAATAATCAAGAACAACAACCAGCACTCAGTTACAATAACTATGATTTTTATTTGACTCAAAATGGCTGGATGACAGAAAAAAACAGCAAGCAGATAATCATGAAGTATAATCCACAAGAACTAGAGCAAATAACTGTTCCAAATATTCAGATTTCAAGCCTAAAACTTGCAGAAAAAACTTATGTAAGTCTAGATATAAATAAAAATGAGATTATGCTTGCTGCAAGTGATCTCATAAGAAATCTTGAGTTAAAAAATACAGTTACTTCCTGTCCTTCAGATTTTCCAAGATGTGAAGATTTACCTTTAAAAACATGCAATGATGCAACAGATTCAATAGTCGTAATTCAGTTCAATCAAGCAGAAATAGAAATAGTTCAATTTGAGGATAATTGCTTATTTATTCAAGCCCCATTACAAAAAATTAATATGATAACTGACAAGATAATATACAAAGAGTTAGGTATAATATGAAGCCTGAAAGGCAAGCATTAATAATAGTTTTAATCCTTGCAGTTTTAACAGTCATAATTCTAGCAATAATCTTGATAAACACAAAAGGAGGCACTTCTACATTTAATTATAATGATTATGAAATCCAAGAAATAAGAGAAGGCAATTATGTTGGCTATAAAACAAAGGTCTTCATAGATAAACAAGGTCCGTTTTTCATGAACACTAGGTATAGTCCGAAAGACTTAGAGGATATTTCAATAAGTGAAAGATTAAGGCCTTATTTGGACAATAAAACAGAATTGTATATCCATATAACTGGTCTTAACGAGAGTTTTAAAGGAAAAACTTCTATAGCTGCATTAGAATTAAACGGTTTGATTGAAAGATTTTTCTCTGTTCCAGTAAAATATGAGGATAATATAAAAGACTGCAGCTATTCATTTAATCAAACCATAGTAATAGACTTCAGATTAAACAGTAAAAATGAAATTTATGTTGAAAACAACTGTATTATAGCAGTGGCTAAAACAGAGGAAGATTTTATAAGGATTTCAGATAGAATAGTTTTCCATCTTCTTGGAATAATGGACTAGAAAAGAATTTAAGTTTTTACTATACCTTATTTATATGAAAAAAGTCTTAGTTGGTTGTCCAACTTCATTCCATAAAGAGCATTCCTTAAAAGAATATTCAGAATCGATAAAGAATCTTTCTTATAAAAACTATGATATCTTGCTTGTAGATAATTCCCCAGATGATAAATATACTAAAAAGATAAAGTCTTTTGGCTTGAAAGTAAAAAAAGGCCCTTATTTTGAATCTGCCAGAGAAAGAATTGTTTTTTCAAGAAATATTTTAAAAGATGAGGCCATAAAAAATTATGATTATTTTTTAAGTCTTGAGCAAGATGTTATCCCTCCAAAAAACATAATTGAAAGAATGTTAAATCATGAGAAAAAAGTCATAACTGGAATTTATTTTGCAAGGAATATAGTTAAAGGTAAAAAAGTATTGATGCCTTTGGTCTATAAAGAAATAAATTCAAATAAAAAACTTCCAGACATGAGGTCATTAAATGAACTAGAGATTGGTAATGGCTTAATCCAAGTAGTTTCATGTGGTCTAGGGTGTGTTTTAATCCATAAAGATGTCCTTAAAAAAATAACTTTTAGATATGAAAAGGATAAAGATGCATTTGATGACAGATTTTTCTGCATAGACTTGTACAATAAAAACATACCAATCTATTGTGATACCTCAATAATCTGCAAGCATTTGATTCTTAACAGGCCTTATCAATGGAGAGACATCAAAAAGTAAGGTTTAAAAGAACTAAAATAACTTTTTCTTTGCCGAGGTCGCATAATCTGGTAGTGCGCCAGCCTTGAGTTTCATTAATAGAAAGCTGGTTTCCGCAAGGATATCTGGGTTCAAATCCCAGCCTCGGCGTTAAATATTTAAACCATTCTTTTTTCAAGCATTCATGTCATCAAAACAAGAAATACAAAAAGACTTGGTACATTACATTAAAAAAATCAATTTCATCTTGGATAATGTAAAAAAGCTTCAAGAAGAAACATATAAAAAAGACTTAAATGTTTTAGATGTTGGTTGTGGCGTAGGCAACATTTCTTTGGAAATATCCAAGCTTGGATGCAAGGTTACAGGAATTGACATAGACAAAGAGTCAATTGAATATGCAAAAAAAAGAAGCATAAAAAATTGCATATTTTTAGTTTCAAATGCCCATTCATTAATAATAAAAGAAAAGTTTGATGTAATAATTTGCTCAGAAGTTCTAGAGCATTTAAAACATCCAGAAAGACTAATAGAATTTGTCAGTAAAAATCTAAAGAAATCTGGTTTTGTTTTTATTTCAATACCAAATGGCTATGGTCCATCAGAATTAAGCGTCAGTCCAAGAAGATTCATAGGAAAAATGCTGAAAAAAATGCATATTTATGAACAGGCAAGAAATCTAAGGCATTCTATTGTTAAAAATCCTGTAAAAAAGGCACGAAATAGGTTCGGTTTAGACACCCTAAATGCATATGGCGAAGGAGCTTTACATGAGCAGTTTTTTTCTATAAGATCATTAAAAAAATTGTTTAATAAATTCAATCTTGAAATAGTAAAGAGGCAAAACTCTTTCATTTTGGTTGGCACATTTCCATTCTATTATTTATATTCAAGATCTAGATCTTTGCAGGAATTCGATTGCAATCTAGCAGATCATGTCCCAGCTTTTTTATCGTCAGGCTGGAGCTTTATAGTAAAATTAAAGAATTAATACTGCCTGTCTTTTAAATAATACCTGCTTCTCCTCATTGCATAATAAGCAGGATGTATTATCCTTCTTTCTAGCTTGGGATTTATTGTATACAAAAACTTTGAGGCAGAAACTATTCCAATCATTCCAAGGTATATCATCTTTTCAACCATTTTGTAATTTGTAAAATTCAATGCTCGTGCTTTCCTTTTCATGACAATATAATCTATAGTCTTCATTCCTTTCTTTATCTTCTTGGCAACATCTTGAGAATAATTAAAGAATCTTCCCTTCTCTTCTAATAAACCAAGATCATCAAATAAAAACTTCTTGTATAATGGTCTATATTCAGATTCCCTTACGTTTGTCATGAAATCTTGAGGTCTTAACCACCATTGATCATAATCATACTTATCCTTAAACTCTTCATATAATGTTGTTCCAGGAAAAGGGATCAATAATCCTGCCCTTTGCACATCTGTTACATAAGGTTCTATATCTTTTATCAATTTAATTGTGTTTTCTATGCTCTCAGGATTCTCAAAAGGAAATCCAAACATGAAATTCACTGTTTGCCCTATTCCAACCTCATGAACAAGCTTAGCTTTTTCCCTTATCTTTGCAACAGTCAATCTCTTTTTCATTTTTTCAAGAACCTTATCATCTCCAGATTCAACACCAAAGCTTATATGCCTGCATCCTGCTTCCTTCATCTTCCTTAATAATTCCTCATCCATTAGATCAAATCTTGCATTGCATCTCCATATAATATCTTCACTCTTCAAAGCATCGCATAATTCAATTAATCTAGCCCTATGCACATTTATTGTGTCATCAATAATATAAAAATTAGTAACCCCATATTTTTTATTAACCCCTCTTATCTCTCCAACAACATTTGCTGCACTTCTATACCTGTATCCAGATTTCTGGCTTGCACAAAAAGAACATTCAAAAGGGCATCCCCTTGAAGTTATTATAGTAGACATTACATTCTTTATTTCCTTGTCAGATCTTGCAAAATCATTTAAATTAAAGGCTTCCCTGTCTGGGTAAGGAATCTCATCCAAATTTTTAATAGCTGCAGGAGGCAATGCATTGATTACTTTTCCATCCTTTTTGTAGCTGATTCCTTTTATGTCTTCTATTTTTTTCTTTCCATCTAGATAATCTATAAGCTCAGTTATTGTTATGTCTGTCTCTCCCCTCATCACAAGATCTACCCCCCTATCAAGAACTTCTTCTGGAAATTTAGAAGCGTGATATCCCCCCCCAAAAATTAATACATTAAGGTTTTTTTTAAGTTTGTCAATCAAGTCATATGCAATATAAACATGTGAAGTCATAATAACAACTCCAACAGCATCAGCCTTGAAATCTTTGCAAATTTTTATTATTTCTTCATCTGTATAACTTGCATAAGGCCCTGTTGCATCAATTATCTTGACTTCTGCCCCATATTTTTTCGCAATAGCAGTTAAGTATCCCAAAGCTAATGGAATTGCCTCGCTTACAAATGCCGATCTAGGTTGGATTAAAACTAATTTTGCCAATTTACACCTTATAAGATTTTATTCTATAGTGAATTTAAATTAATATTTAAGTCTATCGTTGTAAAAAAATTGCAAAAACAAAACATTTATATATAGTTAAAATATATATTTTGTATAACATATATTACAAAAGAGATGACATGCAAGAGAAAATTCAGCTACAAAATAATTAATTATTTTCGTGGTTGAATCTGTAGTTCTTCTGGTTTTTTAATAAAACTAGATTAACTGTCATGATCAAACTTATGGGGGTGCCACTCAATATGGCAAAAAGTAGAAAGACTTCAAAAAAGTCTAAAGCTTCAAGAAAAAGAAAGAGATAAAATCAGTTTAACTGGTTTTTTTCGGGGCTTAACGCCCCTTCTTTTTCCTAAATATTTAAATATCCTTTTCCTAAGTCTATTTCATGATTCCAAAGGTATTGGTTGGTGTTCCGACAAGTAATTTTCACAGGTATTGCATAGATCAATTTATCAAAGAAGTGAAAAACTTTTCTTATAAAAATTACAAATTAATCCTTACAGATAATTCAAAAACACATTCATTTTACAAAGAATTAAAAAATAAAAATGTTGAAGTTATAAAAACAGGTTATTTAAAAAGGGCAAGAAGCAGGGTTACAAGAGATCATAACTTATTCAGAAAAATAATGTTAAAAGAAAATTATGACTTCCTGTTTATCCTTGACCAGGATGTTATCCCCCCAAGAGATGCAATAGAAAGATTAATTTCCCATAATAAAGATATTGTCTATGGATTATATTTTGGTCATCATATATTAAATGATAAAAGTAATAAAGTCATGCCTTTTGCATGGCGATTTAAAACAAGAAAGGGTCATTGGGGCAAAGTCAGATATTTAAATCCTGACGAATACAACAATAAAAATTTAATTGATGTAGCCTTTTGTGGTGGTGGCTGTATCATGATAAGAAGAAATGTCATGGAAAAAATAAAATTTAGGTATTCAAAGAATATAGATGCTTGGGATGATAGATGGCTTGGCTTTGACGCATATAAAAATAAATTTCAGGTTTACTTAGATCCAACAATAAAATGCCAGCATCTTTATCTTAACAGGCCATTCCTCTGGAAAAAGTTAAAAGAAAAGAATGAAGTTTAACTTTTTCTAAGCTTCCTTCTGATTATTCTGTATTTTAGTTTTACAAATCTGCTGTTAAACAGCAATATCAACATAAATGCAATTGTAATTAAATATAAAATATTTCTTTTGATATAAGTAATATAATTAAGTTTATTATCCTCATTTGCATATAACCTCTGATAAAATCTTAGATTAGGCTGTCCCTTTTCTAAATTCTTCTGAAACATCAATGTTGCACCATATTGGTTGACCTCTCTTAATACAACAAAAACATCATCAACTTCATCCCTATCGAAGTCTAATTTAAGCATATTGTCTTTATTTATGTTTACATATTGTGGAACCTCTGAACCTTCTATAAACACAGTCAATCCTACTAGGTTTTTGCTAAAATCTATCTCCCTTAGCATGACTGCCTCTTCCTTATCTATTATCTGATAACCCACAACAGGTTTATCATTAACAATATCATCTTTATTATATTCCCTTACAGGAAAGTCAAAGATAACTATATCTCTAATAGCTAAGGTAACTATCTTGACATCGTTATTTATTAGATCCATGCTATGTTTTTCAGCAGCATAAGCAAAGCTTAAGCTAAACAAAAAGATCAATAATAAGGCATATATCTTTCTCATAAATAGCTTTCTTTATAGAATATTTATAAAGATTGCTAAAATATAAAATATAAGAAAAAAGAAGATTTATCTCTTCTTCTTTAAGACATAGTATCCAACACCCAAGATAATCAATATTATGATTATTGTTATCCATAGGGCTGCTTTTCCTGCCTTTTCCACTGGTTGTTCTCCAGCTTCTCCAGCAGCTTCTTCTATTTCCCTGGCCTGTTCTGGAGTTACAAATGATTCAAATGTCAGGTCTGCCTTGTCATCTACAATCCTATTTAATGTAACAACCAAATCATCAACCCCATCATCATCTAAATCAACATTTTTTGACTCTCCAACAGTTAAGCTAAGTACTAATGGTGTTGAGCTTATTTCAATTGTAACTTGATTATCCATTACTTCCAAGACCTTAACACTATGGCTTCTTGTTCCTACATCAAAATTAACAGTTCCTTGAACTCCAATTACAAAGTTTGTTCCTGATGTAGTTACTTGTCCTGCCTCTGCTTCTTGTTCTGGTTCTACTTCTACAGTTGTAGTACCTGATCCACTGCTTCCAGCTCCTCCAGCACCACCGCCACCAGTGCCAGCATTACTTGCTAAAACAACAAAGTCATTTTCACTAGTGGTTGTAGTAGTTTTTATATTTCCTACATTATCTTTAACTTTACATTCAACTTGATAATTTCCTAATTCATTCGTATCAGTTCCTGTAAATGTTGCTTTTCCATCGCTTGGGGTCTTTTCTACAGTTCCACCTTGTGGTTTTGTTAATGTTATTGTATATAAATTAATTCCACTCCCACTATCTGTACTAGTACATTCATATGTTATAGATCCTGAAACTGCTATATCAACATCTGCAGGTGTGTTTAAGCTTGCAGTAGGTGCTGTTCCATCAACCCTATAACTAAAGTTAGCTAAAACATTATATCCTTGGGTATCATTAGCCCTTACAACAAAGTGCACTCTTTGACCATCTTTATCCCAGGCTTGTATTGTAAAGTTCCATGTCGTGTTTCTAATTCCAATATAATTATTGTTGCTACTTGGCACCATTCTTCCAAAGACATGTGATCTTGGGAATGCTCCATTTACCCCTCCACCTACATTTGGAATTACAAGACCGCTAGTAGCGTTATAAAATACAGATAAATTACCTACTCCCGAGATATTTATTCCACTCACTTTAACAGTCAATGTATGGTTATTCTGACTTAACCATTGATTTCCCTGAGTCAAATGTGTATAAGTTAAGGTATTGGTTGCATCACTCACATTCATATCAATAAAAGTTGGCAATCCCCCATCTAAGCTCTTTACAGTAAAGTTATATCCAGCCACTTGATTTTCACCAAATTCATTCCTGCTAGTATTTATTTGTGACAAGCTGTCATTTACAACAATCTGTAGGTTTATCCTAGTACCATTAACTGTTTTCCCGCCTAGAGCAGAAGCATCTATATTTCCACTATAGAAAGCATGAGTCGAGTTTATATTTGTCCTTGTCATTGCTACTCTTATTAAATTAGTTATAACAGTTGAATTGTCAGCAAAAGATCCGTCTATAGATCCATTATAAGTATAATTATACCTTAATTCAACAGTTCTAGTGTGTGCATCTACTATAATAGCATTAACTGTTAATGCAGCTGAGTTTCTAAGTTCCATAGTGGTATGATTTACAGTATCTCCACCACCACTAACACTACCATTCAATTCAAAGCTGCTTGCAACTAAAGTTTCATTTCCATCAGTTATATTGACACTTAAAACCTTAGGGAATAAGGTATCAATTGGCATAGGCACAGTTGTTATTACCTGAACTCCTCCAACACTGTTACCAGTACCGTTGTTAATTATTACAGTAAAATTAACCCCGGCACTATTGTCTGAATCATTCCCAGCTATTCCAGTAATATTAAATGAGAAAATGGCACTAGTTAAATTCTCCCCGCCAATACTGTCATTTGTAAATTGTACTATCTTATCTGTTAGATTTGAAAAGAACCATCCAACACTAGAAAAGTTAGACTTATTATCAATAATGCTAAGTCTATATTCTGAAGGAATCCTAATTGTAATATTTGTAACATTCTCGGTTAAAGCTGTAGTAGTGCCAGTTGTTATTGTAAAATTAATTACTGTTGCAGTAGCATTCGCAAGAGAAAAGTTACCAAAATATACATCACTGGCTCTTACAGTTACGCTATCTATTGTCAAAACGCTTAACGCTTGATAAACGCCAAATAAAAAAACAGCAAATATAATTGTAAAAAGGAAGATATAATACCTCTTGTTTTGATTCATCAATAATTCCCTCCTTTATTGTGAAATTCCAAATTAAATTTAAAATAACAGATATCATATATAAAGCTTTCGAATAATGCTTTTCCAACAATTATTTTTATTAATTATTTTAAAGTAACAAAAAGAAACCCAAAATATTTTTATATTTCTAATTTTTAAAAATAAAATGAAAATGACATATCATCTTATAACATCAATAATTTTAAGTTTAATACTTATGCCTATTTACGGCTATAATTCGTTTTTAGTTTTGGTTGGTGGTTATTTGGTTGATATTGATCATTACATAAGATATGTTTTTTTAAATAGAATATTTAATATTAAAGAGTCATATAAATATCATAAAACCCAGCATAGAACTCCATTTCCAAAATTTTTTATTTTCCATAACATAGAATTATTAATAATATTGGCAATACTTAGCTTTTTCAGCCAAATAATAATGATAATTTCTTTTGGCTATGTAATTCATATGCTTATTGATGTATTTCATGGGTTTAAAACCAAAAAGCTTCATCATAAAAGATGGTCTATAATATATTACTTATTTAATCAATCTTCTCAATAGCCAGCAATAATAATTTGGTAACCTTTTCTGCATTTTCTTTAAACACCTTAAGGACTTCTTCCCATGTTACAGCATCTTCATCTTCCTTCCAGCAGTCATAATCTGTAGACATAGCAATAGAAGCATACGGTATTCCTATTTCATTTGCTAATATAACTTCTGGAGCTATGCTCATGTTTATTACATCAGCCCCAAATAACCTAAACATCTTGCTTTCAGCCTTTGTAGAAAATCTTGGCCCCTCTATTGTTACAACCGTTCCTTTATTATGATGTTTGAATTTAAGTTCTTTAGCAGAATCTATTAATATCTTCCTTAGATTTTTATCAAAAGGCTCTGCCATTGAAGTATGTATTGGCTCATGAGGCTTAAAACTTTCATGAAAAGTTATGTTTCTATGTCTTGTAAAGTCAATGAATTGATCAAGTATAACAAAATCCCCCCTTTCTATTTCTTCCCTTAAAGACCCAACAGCTGTAGTAGATATAATATAATTGCATCCAATATCTTTTAATGCTTGAATATTCGCCCTAAAATTTATTTGAGTTCCTGGTATTGTATGTTCTCTTCCATGTCTTGCCAATAAAACAACATCTTTTCCATGTATTTTTCCAGCTTTTAACAAAGAGCTTGGCTTTCCATAAATAGTATCAACATCCAAATCTCTTGAATCTTGCAGAATATCTGGATTATCCAGGCCAGACCCCCCAATTATTCCAATTTTTACCATTTTTATATTATATAAAAAATGATTTATATTTATTTTGCAATTAAATTATATACTTCCTAATAGAAAGATTTTTTAAACTAATTATAAAAAAATCTCTATGGATAAAGAGCTTAAAAAGTTGTTATTGATTTTTATTGTATTGATCTTAATAAAATCATTTCTATCATATCTAGTTCCATCCCCTTCGATTTTTGGAGATGAATATGCACATTCAAAAATGGCCAGAAGCTTCTTTAATGAAAAGGAATTTTCTATACATGGTTTCCCGTCAGATAAAGAACCCCCACTTTATCCGATGTTCTTATCTTTAGCTTATGTATTTAAGGACATGACTTTAGTTTATATATTTATGAAAGTAATAAATGCTATACTTTCATCCCTGATAATTTTCCCAGCGTATTTCCTTGCAAAAGACTTTCTCATTAAAAAAAATGCATTGCTTGCAGCCATTTTAATCTCTGTCCTGCCTTCAAGCCTTGCATTCTCGCCAATACTCATGGCTGAAAATTTATATTATCCATTAATCTTGGCTTCTATTTTTTTCATTTACAAGTCCTTTACAAGTAAAAATTATAGCTATGATATTTTTGCAGGATTGTTCATTGGTTTATCATTGTTGACAAAGTTCATCAGCATTTTCATCTTCCTGCCAATATTTATTGTTTTCATTTACAAGCTATTTAAAAAAGAATATCATGAAATAAAGAAAAAAATAATCATGGTTTTAATTCTTTTGATGACAATCATGCCATGGCAATTAAGGAATTTTTTAATGTTTGGTTTCAGCTTCACAACAATAACTGGAAGCCCAAATCTGATCAAATTAACTTCGGCATATATTAAAATAATAGATTTTTTAACATGGAACTTTTTGTATCTTGGTTTTATTGTTCTTGGAACAGGAATAATTTTCTTTATGCTGATTTTTTTGCTGAATAAAGAAAAATTAAAGGAAAATAAATATAAGATATTTTACTTGCTATCATTCTTTTCTATCCTATCAATAATATTAATAGCATCAAATCTAAGTTTAGATGTCTTTATGTTCAAGACATTATTTCCTTGGCTTACAGATAGACCTGTAGGAAGATACGTTGATGTTATCTTGCCATTGATTATTCTTTCTGGTTTTATTTCTTATGAATTCAATCCTAAAAAATTCAAGAAAATAGCAATTTTCACATCAATACTTTTGCTTTTTGCAAGCCAGTTAATTTTATTCCCATTATTCCCAATAAACAATCTTTCATTGACTTTCATAGGGGTTTCAAAATACCTCCTAGAATTTATTCTATTCCAGAAAACATCTCTTGATACAATTTTCTCTTTAACAAGCTTAACAATATTTTCCTTATTAT
>JACQNI010000033.1 GCA_016203135.1 Candidatus Woesearchaeota archaeon | reverse complement strand
GATTAGAATGGTGTTCCATTTCCGCCAGGACAATTTCATTTTTTTTAGAAGGAATTAAATCTTTTATGGTGTAGGCAAGAAAATTAATTGATTCAGTTGTATTTTTTGTAAAAATAATTTCTTCAGTTCCAGCGTTAATAAAATCAGCAACAATCTTTCTTGCATATTCATATTTTTTAGTTGCATTTTCACTTAGGGTATAAATTCCTCTATGGATGTTTGCATTATCTTCTTCATAAAAATCCTTTAAAGAATTAATTACTTGTTTTGGTTTTTGAGAGGTTGAAGCGCTGTCTAAATAAACTAAACTTGGATTATTTTTAAATAGTGGAAAATCTTTTTTAAAATTCATTTTTAAAATTAACAAACAGAATTCTCTATTTCTAATTCTATTAATCTGTTTAATTCAACAGCGTATTCTAATGGAAGAGCTTTTATTAACGGTTCTATGAATCCGGAGACAATAAGTTTGATTGCCTCATCTTCGCTTAATCCTCTTGACATTAAATAAAATAATTGGCTCTCTTCAATCTTTCCAACTGCCGCTTCATGCGCGACTTTAACATCATTTTCATGCACATCCATCGCTGGAAAAGTCAGCGCTTTTGAAGAATTGTCAAGCATTAAGCCGTCGCATCTGACATTTGATTTTGAATTTATTGCTCCTTTTTTTATTTGAACCAATCCCCTGTAAGAGCTTATTCCTCCGGACATACTGATGCCTTTGCTTAAAATTGAAGAGCTTGTATTATCAGCTAAATGATAAACTTTGCATCCTGTATCCTGATACTGGTCTTTGCCGGCATAAGCAATTCCAATATAATCTGTTTTTGCGTTTTTTCCGACGAGAACACTGCAGGGATAGAGCATTGTAATTTTTGAACCGAGATTTCCATTAACCCATTCCATAATTGCATTTTCGTGAACGATTGCGCGTTTGGTATTTAAGTTATAAACATTTTTAGACCAATTTTCAATGCTGGTATATCTTGCTCTGGCATTTTTTAAAACATGAATTTCAACACACCCCGCATGCAAGGAATTTTCTGAATAGATTGGGCTTGAACAACCTTCAATATAATGTATCTCCGCGTTTTCATCGACGACAATTAGCGTATGTTCAAACTGCCCTCCTTTTTTTGCGTTCATTCTAAAATACGCCTGTAAAGGAATATCCACTTTTACATTTTTAGGAACATAAATGAATGTTCCGCCGCTCCAGACAGCAGCATGCAGGGCAGAAAATTTGTGCAAATTTATTGGAACGCAGTTAGTCATAAAATATTTTTTTACAAGTTCCGGATATTTTTTAACGGCCTCATCCATATCTAAAAAAACAACGCCTTTTTTTTCCAAATCTTTTTTTAGATTATGATACACCACTTCGCTTTCATATTGCGCCCCGACGCCGCCAAGAGCATTTATTTCTGCCTGAGGAATTCCAAGTTTTTCATAAGTATTCCTGATTTCTTTCGGAACTTCTTTCCAGGATCTGGAATTTTTTTGAGCATTTGGTTTCAGATAATAAATTATTTTTGATAGATCAAGTTCTGAAAGGTTTGGTCCAAAAGCAGGTAAAGGTTTTTCATTAAAAATTTTTAGCCCTAAAAGTCTTTTTTTAAGCATCCATTCCGGCTCATTTTTATCTTTAGAAATTTGTCTTACTAATTTTTCTGTTATGCCGGGTTCCGCTTTGAAAAGAAGGTTTTCGGGATTATAATTGTCATAGTTCTCCCTGCTTATTTTAATTTTTTCTTCTTGAATAATATTTAAGTTAGTCATCTTAACAATAGTTAAGATTTTAAGTATTTAAGATTTTTGCTGTTAGAAATTATTAAATACTCCTTTTTATTTAAAATTAAATGGAACTTATGCCCCAGGAACTTGAAGTTTGGTATCTTATTCCGGCAATCAGGAGAGAGCTGACAAAAATTTTTATCTCAGATTTTAAATTAAACCAAAAACAAATTTCTGAAATTTTGGGAGTAACCGAAAGCGCTGTTTCACAATATCAAAAATCCAAGCGGGCTCAAAACTTAAAATTTTCAAAAAAAGAAATTGAAAAAATTAAAAAATTTTCAAAAAAAATTATTCTGGATAAAAGACATTCAAAAGAATATTTTTACAAACTTTGTCTGGATTTAAGAGGAACTGAAAGTTTGTGCGAGTTGCATAAAAAACAGGACAAAAATATTAAAAAAAATTGCGATTTATGCAATTGCAGCTAATTTTTAATTGATTTAAATTTTTCAAGACTAACTAACTTAGTTGTTTAATATGCTCCGGAGGAGTTATAAAAACTCCGGGAGTTTTTTTGTCTCTATACATTTCTAAAACTATTAAAAGATAAGCAAGGATTAATGGCCCTAAGATTATTCCAAGAATTCCAAAAATAAATGTCCCCCCGACCATCCCGACCATGATTATTACCGGATGCAAGTTTATCCACTTGGAGAGAATTACCGGTTTAATGAAATTCTCAAGACTTGAAGACAAAATTCCAAATAAAATCACGCCAATTGCAGGATAAATGCTTCCAGTTACAAAAAGATAAATGACTACAGGAACCCAAACAATTGATGTTCCAATAATCGGAAGAACTCCCGCAATAGCCGCCAGAATAGTTAAAATAAATGCGCTGGGAATCTTAAAAATATAAAAACTAATGCCCACAAGAAGCCCCATTATTATTCCTAAAATTATCTGGCCATAAAATATTGAGGTAGTAATCTCTCTTGAAGACTTAAACAATTTATTTTCAACTTCTTTTGAGAAAGGCAGGAGGCTTCTTAGATATTCAACAAACTTTTCCTGGTCTTTCAATACAATAAAAAACACAAAAAATACAATAAAAAATTGCAATAGCAAAATCGGGAAATCGCTGATTAATTTTGAGAAGATATTTGTAAGTGAATTAGAAATCTTTACTACAAAAGAATAAACTGCAGAGCCTATTTCCTGGGAAAATTGTTCAGAAGCAAATGCATTTGGAAAGATTTGTTTAAGGGGGGTTACGAAATCAATTTGCTGTGAAGCCGCATAAAAATTAATAGATTGATTAATTAAAATCGGCGTTAAAAACCACATTGGAAGAAAGATTATCGCTGTGAGAAGAAGGCACATCAAAAGAGCCGAAATATATTCTGATTTTATAAGATTTTTAGTTCTTTTGTAAAGCGGATAAAAAAGATAACCAAGAATAATTCCCATTATAATGGATAAAAGAATTGGTTTTAGCAAAAAGAAAGATAACACTAATAAAATTATTATTATTCCTGTAGAAGTGAAATTTCTAAAATATTCTTTTTCCATTCTCTTTTTCCTTTATTATTTAAAGAGCATGCAAATTTATAAAGGTAATCTTTTTTGGCTTTGTTTAAAAAAGATATTCAATTATTCCTGCAAGTAAAATTTATAAACTAATTAATTAAACAGATAATATGAATTTCATAAAAAAAATATTTTATAATCAAATAGATAATTCTGTTCACCTGCAATTTCAAAAATTCAGCAGAGGGGAATTC
>JACQNI010000032.1 GCA_016203135.1 Candidatus Woesearchaeota archaeon | reverse complement strand
TCTTTAAATATTACTTAGTATTACTAAATAATACCATGGAAACCATATCTGTAAAGTTTGAAGATAACTTTCTTGGAGACATAGAAAAGATCATGAAAAAACACAGATATTCAACAAGAACAGAATTCATCAGGGAAGCAATAAGAGATAAAATAATAGATCTAGAAAAGGAAGAGCTTCTAAAAAATCTAGATAAACTATATGGATCTTCAAAAAGAAAAACAACAAATAAAGAACTGCATAAAGTTAGAGAAGAAGTTTTCAAAGAATTAGAAAATAAATTTAAATAAGCTCTTCTGGAGCCTTTGTTATACTTATATCTTTTAACTTTCGGTAATGATAATCCCTAGCTACTAATTGTGCATAATTATCTCTAGATAAAATTGCATTAAGAGCATCTCCTCTGGGAATATTTCTTTTAAAAGCCAAGTTCTTAGCTTCTTCCATTTCTATACTAAAAATATGGATCTTTATAATATTGTTTGGTTTTGCTATGCTAAATATTTTCTCTATTTGATCATAACCATAGCCAAGCCTTTTTAATTCATTAATAACAGAGTCAGAATATAAAATAATAGAATTATCCTGAATTATTTTTCTTATTAATTTTAAAGCTAATTTTCCATATTTTCCTCTCTTTTCAAAAAAATCAAGCCATATTGAAGTATCTAAATAAAATCTTTTCATTTAAACAGAAGATATAATTCCTTAATTAAGTAAGTCAAGAAATTTCCGAAAACTATCCGTTTATAGCCGAAAATCCTTTATCTTAGAAATAAAAATTACAATATATATTCTATATAGATATATATTATTACATCTAAATATTAATAAAGCTAAACATGGCTATTTAACCCTTGTAGAGTAAAAATCATCTGTTATTATAAAAAAATAAGAGGTTCCAACAAATGCTCATTAAAAGAGGGCAAAGCTTGTCTGCTTTGATATTGACAATTTCTATAATAGCCATTCTGATCTTAGCAGGCCCAGCCAACGCAATCAAGGTTTCTTTGCAAATTCCTGATTTTCAGCCGGCAGATGTATTAAAATCATTTATTTTAGACATAGAAGTAAAAGACGGCGAGTTCTTGCCAATAATAAACACAAAGATAACTTTTGAATCAGATTCAGAAGAAGTTACCTGTACAATAAAAAATGACAACTCAGTTGAAGGCTGTAATTTTTTAACAGTAAATTCAAAGACAATAAATAATCTAAATCCAGGATTAGGATATGGCTATGGTTTAAAAGATGATGATCCAGTAAGCTTTGGCTATGGATATGGATATGGCTATGGCCAAAGAGGAGACATAACAGGAAATCCTGGTGGCAATATAGCTTATGACTTAACAATTGACAAAACAAAGCTTCCAGAAGATTTTATTGGAAAAGAAATTGATGTTCTTGCTGAAGTCTTTGGAGGCTCTTTGGATGATACAGCTGTTTTTACAGGGTCAGATAGCTTCAAGATTGAAAAATCTCCAGAACCACCAATATGCTTGCCTTCATCTGAAAAAAAAGCTCTATGCAATGAAAAATTCTGGAAAGCAAGAACTATTTGTAATCATGAATATGTAGATGCAATACAAGTCTGTGGTGTTGAACATGAAGAAGCAGTAAAGGCTTGTAATGACCTTTCAACAAGAGCTGAAAGAATTGAATGCAGGAAAAACATTCCTCCTATCTCTGATTGCAAGAAACAAGTAAGATTAGAAAGAGATGAATGCAAAGAAGATGCAGAAGCTGCTAGAGATTCATGTGTAGCTTCTTGTATTCCTTAATTTTCTAAGCATTCCGAAAATCTTCCGGAAAATCTACAGATATTTATTTTAAGGTCTATGTCTTCTTTAATTATACAATTTTATACAATCTGTCTAAAATTACAGAAAGTTTTATAAAGAATGAAACAAAGATTAGAAAAATAATCAAGTAAAAATGGAAAAAACATACGGAGAATTTTGTAATGTTTTTGGAATAAATCCAAGAAATCAAATTATAGAATTCTTATTAGAAACAAGGGAATTAGATTATAGCATTGGTGACATAGCAAGAGAAGTAAAATTAAACCGAGCAACAACATATAATACAATCTCAGAGTTAACAAATCAAGAATATTTAATTAAAACAAGAGTAATAAGCGGAGCCCAATTATATAAATTAAACTTAAACAAAAAAGAAGTTAAAATATTGATAAAGGTCTTTAATTTGGTTTTAGATAATATAACTAAAGAACATAAATTAAAAATTACTGCATAATAAATTGACTTTTAAACCTTATATAAAAAACCAATCAACCCGTCACTCACTACTCTAACATTATCGCCGGTTTTAACCATAATATCGAAATCCTTATAAAACATATTTTTTTCTAAACTATATGTCAACTATAGTTGAAGCAATGGTTGAAGGTGGAAAAGCAACAGCTGGCCCGCCAATAGGTCCTGCATTAGGCCCTTTAGGAGTCAACATAGGGGAAGTAATCAATTCTGTTAATCAGAAAACCCAGGCATTTAAGGGAATGAAAGTTCCTGTAAAGATAATAGTCCAGCAAGACAAAAGCTTCAATATTGAAATAGGAACCCCTCCTGTTTCTCAGTTGATAACAAAGGAACTAGGAATAGAAAAAGGCTCTGGAACCCCAAACAGCTTGAAGGTAGGCAACATGGCAGTGGAACAAGTAATAAAAGTTGCAGCAATGAAAAAAGAATCAATGTTTGTCAATTCATTAAAATCTGCCGTTAAATCAGTTGCAGGCTCAGCCCATTCAATGGGTGTTTTGGTTGAAGGAAAAATATCTTCAGAATTTAACAAGGATGTTGAATCAGGAATTTATGATAATGAAATAAAAACAGAAAAAATAGAATTTAGTGAAGAAAAGAAATTATTATTACAAAATCAGCTTGAAGAAATACAAAGAGAAATCCAGAAAGAGCTTGAAAGATTAAAGGCCCAGGAAGAAGCTGAAAAAGCAAAAGAAGAAGCTGCAAAAGTCCCAGTTGCTGGAGCTGAAGAAGTTAAGGTTGAAGAAAAGGTAGAAGAAAAAACAGAAGATAAAGACGTAAAGAAAGAAGTTAAGAAGGAAGAAAAGAAAGAAATAAAGAAAGAAAAGAAATAATAATATGGAAGCCGAAACTCCTAAAAAACATAGAGTATATTTAGTGCCGACAGACTGCTGTTGCTTTGGAGAATATGTAGGCTTAGGCTTTGAATCTACAAATATAGATTATTTCATAGAAGACCAAAATAGTAATTCTATAGCAGTTGGAAATTGCATGTTATTTGCCATTCCTTTTTACCTTAAGAAATCCTTAATGGAAAATTCTATATCAGAATGTGAATTAATTAATCATGCACCACCAAAATATGGAATAAATTCTAAAACCAAGATTCATACCTCTTATTTGCTAGATGGATCTATCAGCGTAATTAGTGTCAATGATAGGATTCTAAATTTTCCTGAATTAAGAAATCTAGATAAAATGTTAAGATTAAATCTTGATGAAATATCAAGTAAAGTTTTTGGAGCCTAAGTTTTAATTAAATTAATTATTCTTCTTCTTTTTCAGCAAAGTCATCCAAGACAGGTTTAAAATCAGAGTCCTTTTCTATTTTTCCCTTGTTCTTCAAGTATTCCCTTGCCAAAATCCAGAAAACCAAAGCCAGGCTTTTTTTCCCTTTATTGTTGCAAGGAACAACTAAGTCTATGTAATTGCTTTCATTGTTTGTATCGCAAAAAGCAATTATTGGTATCCCAACCTTATATGCATCATTTATCACGTTTTTATCAGGCCAAGGATCGCAGACAATCAATAATTTTGCCTCAGTAAACGTTTTTAAGTTTGGATTTGTCAAGGTCCCTGGTGGATATCTTCCTATGTATTTTTTTGCTCCAATGATTTCTGCAAATTTATTGACTGCCTTATAGCTGTTTTCCCTTCTTGATGCAACCATTATGTCTTCAGGATTATATTGAGAAACAAACTTTGTCATTACTGATACCCTTTCATTTATCTTTTCTACATTCAATACAGCCAAGCCGTCTTGTCTTACCTTGTAGATAAACTGCTCCATGTACTTGCTTCTATACTTTGTTCCTATGTGCAATCCTACTTTTAGGTATGTATCTAAAGGCACAAGTAAATTCTGTTCTGTCATGATTTAGCAGAAAAAATAATGATTTATAAAACTATCTTATAAAGAACTATCAAATAAATATGCTTAAATTTTGGATATATTTATAAACTTTAAATAATTTATGAAAAATCTAATCATGAACTATCTTAATTAGAAAAAACCAATACTCTTTGATATAAAGCAAATGGTTTATGGCTGGTTTAAGCAATAGTTGAATTATGGGGGTTAAAATGGCAAAACAAATTTTTATTAATCTACCGGTTAAAGATCTCAATAAAACAATAAAGTTTTTTGCTAAACTAGGTTTCAAATTTAATCCCCAGTTTACAGATGAGAATGCAACATGCATGATTATTGGAGATAACATATTTGCAATGTTGTTGCTTGAGAAATTTTTTAAAACTTTTACCAAAAAAGAGATTTCTGATGCAACAAAAAATGCTGAAGTTATTACAGCATTATCTGTTGATAGTAAGGAAGAAGTTAATGAAATGGTAGACAATGCCAAAAAAGCTGGAGGCACAGAATATAGAAAAGCACAAGACTATGGCTGGATGTATGGGCGTGCTTTTCAGGACATCGACTATCATTTATGGGAAGTATTTTATATGGATGAAAGTAAAATGCCTAAAGAGATGAAAGATAAGAAATAAAATAAAACAATCAATAACAAAAGGAGATGAAAAAATGTTAATTATTCGTGAAGTATTTATTGCTAAGCCAGGACAGGCATCAAAACTTGCCAAATTATTTAAAAAAGGATTCGAGCACGAAACAAATATACGAATAATGACTGACATGGCTGGAAACTATAACACAGTCATAGTAGAGATGCAAGTGAATAGTTTAGCTGAGTTCGAGAAGCAAATGGAAGATTATAAATCAGGAAAACCTGATCCGAAAATGGATCCAAAGGTTGCAGAGGAGATGTCGAAGTATACAGAAATGTATATGACTGGCAGAAGAGAAATCTTCAAACTAGAATAAAAAGATAATAAAATGAACTAGACAACAATAGGAAGAATATATTTGGAACAATTATTATGCCAAAACAAGAGATTGGTAAAGGCATGGGCTGGATAGCAGCTTTCAAGGATTCAGAAGGCAATATTATGGGTTTGCATGAACAACCAATAAAATCTAAATAATTAAAGCGTTAATGAATTCATAAAAAAGTAAGCAGAACTTCTAAAAGAACCATAGTCTTGATTTCTTAAAGCAGTTTCAATTTCATCTACCCTTGGCTCATACTTCATTCTTTCAGAATAATCTTGGGGCATGCTTAAAACTGGATCTAAATGATTTCTAATAGTATTTATTATTTCTTCTGCCCTTGTTGAAAGCTCATCATCTTTTTTAATCCTTTCATTCATAAGAAATTTTCTTAGCTCCATCTTTTTATTATAATTCATCATCTCGGTTCAACCCTTTCAGGCAATGGCCTTTTTATTGTTATAGGAATGATTCCTTTTTGAAATTCCATTTTTGCTATTTCAATGGGATTGTAGTTTATTTTTTCCAGGTCTTCCTTATTTAATTTTAAAAGTAATGGAGCCCCCATTGATAATTGCAATGCCCTTGCCCCAATTATTCTTGCTGTTTCGTATTTTGTAAATTTCATAGCGCCTTTTCCAATTCCCTTGACTTTTCTATAGCAATATCAACCATCTTCATTATATCTTCATGGCTTAAACTATTTATGCCTCCTTTTTGCATTGCATTTATTACACCCTTTTCAGATGTAACTGTTAATCTTGCATCTAAAACCCTTTCTTCTTCATATGAAGGATCTACTAAAATATAATTTCCAATTTTAGATATTGTACAAGATATCGGGGTTTTGTTTAAAGGAATTTTTTTATTTGTAGCTTCTCCATAAATAATCTTGTCTTCCTTTGCATCATACTTTGGCATCTTTGCATTTTTCAAAGCAGCAATTGCAGCCAAGCTGGCAGCATCAAATAAGTTTCCTGAATCATTTATAGGATAAATATCAATAAAAACAATCCAGACCTTTTCTCCTTCTTTTACACATAATTTATCTAAATCTATTGCCTTGCTTTCTCTTAGACCTCTGTCAACAACCCTAGAAAGTTCTATTGCCTGGATATCTGGAGGTCCTGACTCAAACTCAGGGCTCGCTAAAGGAACTAATTCAGCAGAAACAATTAAAACGCCTTGGTTTGGAGTATCAGGAAAAGGCTCTCCAACCTCCATTTTAACCCCTGCAATAACCTCTGTTTTTCCAATTGTAACCCTTGCTGATCCCTCTGCGCTCTTAGGGCTTATATCATATTCAACCCTTATTGGCTTTCTATAATCTAAAAGTTTTCTCCCATCTTTCCTCATGTTCTTTGCAAACAAGGCAATCATATAATCCCTTAATTCATTATACATTTTTTTCTCCATATTTTTCTTTTAATGCCTTTTTTTGCAGCTCATATATTTTATTGCAGGCATCTCTGGAAGCTTTTAAAGCCTTGTCAAGTTCTTCTTTTGAAATTTCTCCGTCTAATTGTAGCAAAGTAATCTTTCCTGTTCTTGGAGTCATTGCTATTGGAATATCTGTTGCCCCGCCTTCAAAATCCTCTTCTTCTTTATCTAAATCAACAACTATTTTATCCCCAACCTTTCCTACAGACACAGCAGAAACTAAATCCTTCATGGTTAATCCAGAATCAGCCAATGCCATTGCAGCAGCAGTAATTCCTGCACACCTTGTTCCAGCATCTGTCTGTATTAATTCAATAAAAACATCTATTACTGCATTAGGAAAATCTGATAGATCTAAAACAGGAATCAATGCATTTTCTATAACCATTGATATTTCTCTTGATCTTCTGCTTGGTCCTGGTTTTACCCTGTCTCCAGATCCAGAAAAGCTCATCATATTGTAGTTGCATCTTAATATTCCTTTTTGAGGATTTCTTAAAAAAGCAGGATGCAATTGTCTAGGCCCATAAACAGCAGCTATTGCAATTGTTTTTCCAATCTTGAACATAGCACTTCCATCTGCCCTTTCTATAATTCCAACTTTAGCATCCATCTCTCTCAATTCATCAAATTTTCTATCACTGAATCTTTTCTCGTATTTCATTTTTTCTCCAAAAACTTCTTGACCTCTTCTGTCAAGCCGTCTTTATGGCAGTTATCATCAACAAATTTTATCGCTTCTTCTGCCTTTAATTCATTTAATGGATCCTCTGAATGTATCCATATCTTTCCGTTTTGTCCTATTATTATTTGAGTATTTGTAGCATCTTTAATCATGTTTACCATGCTTCCTTCCCTTCCAATAATCCTAGGAACCTTGCTAGGTGTTATCTCAATTATTCTGCCGCCTTTTAATTTTCTTAATCCAGGGCCTTTCATTGTCAAGTCAATCATTTTAGCCCTGCTGACAGTTATTACCTTAGTCATTATATTTTCCCCAAAATCATAAAACTGAGTCAAGTCTTCTCCCCTTGGAATGTAATCAGATGTAGCTTCTTTTAAAGACAAGCCAGCCTCATAAGCATATCCAATATCAACAAGCCAGTTCATAGTTGCAACATTTGTTATTCTTCCTATTACAACATCTCCTGTTCTTGGAATGTATTTGCCGTTTAATGCAATGAGTTTTATCAATCTTCCTTTTATGCTTACCATTCCTACATTTGATGCTATTATCTTGTCATCTTCCCTAAACGTTCCTTGTTCAGGCAAGTAATCCATTCCCTCAGCTAGTATATCCCCAGGAACTACTATTTGCCTTTCCTCAACCAATAATTTTGATTTTTCCATTTTATTTTCTCTTTAGTATTTGTATGTTTATATCCCCATGCGTTAATTTATTTAAATCTCCTTCTAACTCTTCTTGCAGTCCAGCAGGAATTTCAAGAACAGCATTTAAGCTTCCATCATTCATCCATTCATCTTTCATTATATTTCCCTTGTTTTTTAGTATCCCATAAGCCTGTCCAGCAAATTTGCTTGGTATTATTATTTGTACTTCTCTTGTTTCAAGCTTTATTGGTAGTATTGCAGATACTTTCTTTACTATATCATTAACTTGATCTTCAGCCCTTTTAAATTCATCAATATTGATTTTTGCTTCATTCATAGCCCTTTCAATCCTGTCTTGTGGATGAGGCAGATTATTTTGCGGGTTTATTGCATTCCTGCTTATCATGCTTATTATTTTCCTTTTCTTATCTTCTCTTAACTTTGTCCTATATTCTAAGGTTAATTGTATCTCTCCCTCTTTTATTATTTTTTCAGCGACATTTTTAACATCGCTTGTCCCGAATAATTTTTCCATCTCATGCTCGCTTGCCTTAAAGCCCTTTTTAGAATCCTTGAAGATCATCTCTCCAGCCAAGCAGTCTTCTAAGCTTCCTTTTCCATGCTTGAAATCAATTGCTTTCTCGCAATCAACTAACACTTCAAAAATTTCATTGCCTTTCCTTAGCCGAGCAATCACTGCTTCATTAACGCTTATCATTTTATAGTCTGCTTAATTTGTTTCTGTCTATCCTTCTGAATTTTTTATCAGTCATGTTTACATAAGCCCCGTCAACCCTTTCAATATGGAACTCAGCTCCTAAAACCTTTTTCAAGGAGGTAATTGCAAGCTTTAAAGCATCGTCAAAGCTCATGTTTTCCCTGTAGTTTTTCTCCAATAAAGTTTTTATTTCAGTTTCTCCTTCTCCAATTGCAGTTGCTCTATACTCAAAGTAAACCCCTGTAGGATCTGTCAAGTACAATTCAGGCTTGTTGTTTACCCCAGCAAACAATATTGCAACACCAAACGGCCTTCCCCCTCCGTATTGAGTATGCATCTGTTTTATATCGCATACATCTTTTACTAAATTTATCATGTCAATAGGACTGTCATATACAACCCTATGCTGCTGAGCTATTAATTGAGCCCTTTCAATTAAAATTCTTCCATCCATTACCAATCCAGTAGAAGTAGCTCCTATATGATCATCTACTTGAAAAATCTTTTCCACAGATTTTGCAACCATCAACTTTTCATTAACCCTCTTGTCTGCCACTAATAAAACCCCGTCTTTGTAAACAATCCCTATGGCTGGACTCCCTTGCTTTACTGTCTTTTTCGCATATTCTACTTGTAATAATCTTCCATCAGGACTGAACATTGTAGAAGTCCTGTCATAACCCATCATCTGATGTTGTACTGGTTGCATTTCATTCCTCCTTTATAGCTGATCTAGCCTTGTTTAATATCCCACTTGTAATAATTGAGCTTATAAAAGCCTTTTTGTTTTCTATCTCATTTACAAATAAAAAGCTTGCCCTAATATTGTTTGCTTCTTTATTATTTACTTTAATTATTCCCTTGTTTTTATTATGATCTACAAACATTATTCCTGCCCTTGCATATCCTAATTGTCCTATGTAATTCAAAACTGCCATGTTTATTGCATTTTCTATCTGTTTCTTGCTGAAACTTTCCTTTGACCTTATTTTAAAGGCAATATAACGCTTTTTTTCCCTTAAGCTTGGTAAAATTTGCTTTATCTTATTCACAGAGAATTTCCCCCGTTGTTTTGTCTCTTACTATCTTTTTAATAAATCATTATTTATAAATCTTTGGTTTTATAATTTTTAAGTAAAAACTTTTATAAACCTTTGAGCCATTCTGGTAATATGGATCAATCTTATTATATGCTAAAGAAAGGCGAAGAAATTATCTATTCAGGCAACAACCGTGCAGAAATGAAGAAGCTTATACCAAAAGATGATAGCTATTTATATGCTAACACACCAACGTATAATCTTTTAGAAGTATCTATTAATCTAGAGGATAGAGTTGTTGTTCGCTTTAGTAATAATCTTCATTGGGAGAAAGATGAATGGCCTAGAGAAACTGGCTATTTTACATCAAGCGGGCATGGTTACTATAAGTTTTCACCAGAAGAGTTTGATACACTTTTAGCTATAATAAGACAAAATATACTCCCTTCTAAGACCTTATCTGAAAAATATATAAAAGAATTAACAGAATACTTCGGGCGACTCTAGAAAAATCAGATATATTGAATCAAGAGTATTAAAGAAGTTAAAATAGCGCTCATATTTATAGAAAACTCAAAGTTTTTTATACCAGCCTTTAGTAAGTATAACCATTAATAATATCAAGATCAATATTCCAGGAATTAAATACCAGCTTTGAATGCCTTTACCTTCTCTAACAGCCTCTCCAGTAATTTCATTTACTTCAACAGGAATATTGTTTTGTTCTTGAATATTTTCATCTCCTGTTTCATTGTCTTCAGGCGGTTCAAATTGATTTATTATATTATTTCCTTCATTAGAAATGATTTCAATAGGATTAGTCCCACCTCCACCAGATCCTCCACCAGATCCTCCTCCAGAGCTTCCGCCGGATCCAGAGTTTTGATTTTGATTGTTATTTCCAGCACCAGAGTTAATAAAAAATTCAATCACTCCAGAATTGCTTAATCCACTTGCCTTAAACCTATTTCCAAGATCCTCGCAGTTATAGCTTAAGTTGCTTCCAGGACATTTTACTATTATCTCATTATTTCCAGAGCAATCATCATTTATTTCTTCTATAGAAATTATTTCTTCATCTTTTATGCATATACTAT
>JACQNI010000035.1 GCA_016203135.1 Candidatus Woesearchaeota archaeon | reverse complement strand
GTAAATGCAAGGGTCTTTCCCTCTTTGCATGATTTTCTTTCTTTATATAAAATGTAAACATAAACAGAATTTAATGCAACTAAAAATCCGATTAGCAAAGTTAAAAACAAAGAAATTCCAAGTTTCAGCCAATTCACAGTTGAAGCATAATTAATAATTAAAGGGATTGTATCATAAAATCCGCTGAGCAAAATATTTAGGATTAAATACAAAATAAACACTCCAACAAACCAATAAAAATAGGGCTTAATAAAAACGCGCTTCATTTTATTCAACAATCAGCTTTCCGTAGCCCATTCCCATACTGCAAGAGAAAGAATATACTCCTTTAGAAAGTGCAGGTAATTCCAGAGTTTCTTCGGGGGTTCTTAGATATTTTGAATATTTCCTGCCATCAATATTAAAAGAAACAGAACGCAAACATCCCGAAACAGAATTGTCTGCGCTTATTGAAATTGGCTTGTTAGCTTCAACAATCGCATCTTTATAATTAAAATCCTTTTGACTTAAAACAACTTGTTGCATTTGCCCCTGAACATTATCCGGATTTATATCAACAATAGAATTTCCAGTTGCAGAATTTCCATTGCTTCCCAAAACAAAAAATGCTCCGGCTGTCAAAATTAAAATCCCTGCTAAAAATAAAACGTTTTTATTCATGTTAAAGTATATCTTTCATTAATTTTAAATTTATCTATCCAAATAAAATACTCCTCGGTCCCAGAACCATTATCCAGGTTGTTAAAGAAGTAAGAATAAAACTAATAAAAATTATAAAAAATTCGTCGTCTTTATGTTTTCTTTCGGTTTCTCTTGTTTCTTTATAAACCAGATAATTCAACCCAAAAACGATAAATGTAGAAATTATGAAAACTATAATTCCTGCTATTTTTAGATTATCATTGAACATCATTAAAGCAGTCATTGCGCCCATTAATCCGCCCATAAATCCTGCCATCATTCCTTCCATTGCCCCCATAATTCCGCAGCATTTTCCATTCCACACTCCAAAAGAAATTCCTACTGCCATGCCAAATACACTTCCGACGAACATTCCGTTTGTTGAGCCAACATAAAATCCGGACAAAAATCCCGCAACCATCCCAATTGTCATCCCTATCATCATCCCGGACATGCATGCAAATTCTTTGTAAGCCCTAACATATCTTACTGAAGGCAAGATAATCGCATAACTAAGTATTGCAAAAAATAAATAAAATCCGTATTTTGGAATAAAATTTTCAATGTCTTTCAATTTCAAAAAATATAAAATTGCAAAAATAGCAAAAGAAGTTGCAAGGGAAATAAAAATAGTTTTTATTAATTCTCCTTCTGCTTTGTCATTTGCAAGAGAGTTTATGAAATTTTTAAAAGTCATTTTAAGGGTTATTTTTTAATTTATTTTTATTTAGTTTGAAGTGTATTCAATTAAAATTTCATCTCCGTCCTGCATAAAATAATTTTCAAAATCAAAATTTTCTTTTCCATTGACAGACATTTTTAATGTTCCTTTGTCAGCGCAATAATCAAAAATACAGTCTTTGCTTAATTTCTTTCCCCAAACTTCAAAGAAATATCCTAATACTACTGTTTTTTTTGTTGGATTATTATTTTCCATATGAATTATGCCGTCTGTTTCATGAGTATGAATAGGAAAATGCGTTGTTGAAGTAATCCCTATATCTGCTGGAATTGGAATAATTTCCCCATCAATTTTAATAGTTAGATGAGGATGCCAGTGTATTGCCCCAATTGGAGCCTCAAAATTTAAATTTGATTCATCAATTATTGTTTTGTTTGCAGCATTTTTATTTACCAACCCTATGATTCCCCAAACAATTAATCCAACAACGACAATAAAAATTGCCCAATTCATAATTTTTTTAATTGGAAATGACTTTTTTTCTTTCGGCGCTAATTCCGGATGTTTTGCTTTATTGTGCGCAGTTAATCCGTCTGCATTCCCGAAAGTCCTATCGCATATTTCACATCTTGTTTTTTCTGCCATTTTTAAATTTTACAAATATTTTCTCTTGTTAAAAGAAAGATAGACATAGTTAATAAAATTGATGAAAGTATCTGAATTTCTAAACCATATAATGGCAGAATGCTCAAACTCGCGGTTATTCCAAAAAGGCCTAAAAATGCAGGAAAAAGCCCGACAAAACATCCTGGACACGCTCCTCCCAAAATTCCTCCAAAAATCCCTAAAGCGCCCATGCCCCCAACCCCCGCATTTACTTTTTTATTCATCTTTTTTAATTCCTTGAATTTGATAATAATTAAATTTACATTTACAGCTACAAGCAATGCAGTTATTAAACTGAGCGCTATAAATGGGATTGCAAAAGATAATCTATATGAGGTAAATAAAGTCGGCAAAGTTATGAAGGTTTTATTTATCAAAATATTAATTCCAAGG
>JACQNI010000006.1 GCA_016203135.1 Candidatus Woesearchaeota archaeon | reverse complement strand
GCCTTGGGATAGCCCCCAATAGCAAGAAATTGATATTTAAGAAAATAAGGTACTTCATTAAAGGGCCAGTTAATAAAGAATGGGTAAAAATAATAACTACTTCGAATAGAGAATACCTAATGACAAAAACACATAAATTTATGTATTTAGACGAGAGGGGTAACTTTAAATTTAAGAATGCAAAAGAGGCAAAAGTTGGTGATAGGGTTGCCACATTATCTAAGCTAAACCTAGATTTCGATTTTAAAAACAATTTGAATTTGGCAGAACTTTTTATTGAGAATTTGGATGATAGAACAAAAAAGAAGATCTTAATAAAAGGGCAAGAACATTTTTTTTACACTCTTTTTAGAGATAATCTTGAAGGCATCAAAAAAAATTTTGGATCCCAAATTAATATCAAAAGACTAAGCGAATATGTAACAATTTATCATCTAGAAAAATTAATTAATCTTGGTTTGGTTAAGATCGAGGATTTAGAAAATGGAACCAAGCTGAGGTTTATGTTTAGCAAACATGAATTTCCAGTTAATTTGAACTTAAACAAAGGCTTAATGAGAATTCTTGGCTATTATCTTGCTGAAGGTTATTCTAGAAGCAACAAACAAGTAAGCCAAATTTGTTTTAGGGTGTGTGAAAAAGACCTTCAAAATGACTTAATTTCAACCATCAAAAAAGTTTTTAGTCTTAAGACAAATTTGGGAGAAGATAATTCTAAAATTACAATATGTAGCAAGCTCTTATACCACTTATTTAATGATTGCTTTAAAATTGGCAAAAATGCCTATGAAAAGAGAGTTCCTAGTTTTGTATATGGCTTGGATAAAGATTTGATAATAGAATTTATTTCGGCTTACCTTGATGGAGATGGTTCAATTATTTCTACAAAAAAAAGAAACTTTGTTGCTTTTTATTCTGTGAATAGGTCTTTACTTGATGACATTTCTTTATTGTTAAACCGCTTTGAGATTTTTTGTAGATACCTTACCACCAAACCAAGATTGCCTGGAAGGAAAGTATTGAACATATATAAATTATTGGGAAGAGAACCTAAAAAACATATTCTAAATCATTTAATCATTAATGGGATAGATGCCACTAACCTTAAAAGAATACTTAGGTTAAATAGCAGGATAAAATCCATAAAGCTTGATTCGTTAAAAGAAATGGACAAGAGAAACATTAAATTTAATAACAGGCTTATCCCTCTACAGGCAAATAGCGACTATTTTACAGATTATGTTAAGAAAGTTGAAATCATTAAAAAAAAGAGAAATTCTTATTGCGTGGAAATAGATTGGAAAAGCCAAGAGGATAAAAATATCTTATGGGGCGAACAAATAATAAATACAAGATGTGACGGGGATGAAGCCTGTGTTTTATTATTAATGGATGGATTGTTAAATTTTTCTAGAAAATACTTGCCAAGCCACAGGGGAACTACACAAGACGCACCATTGGTTTTGACATCAAGACTTATTCCTAGCGAGGTAGACGATATGATATATGACCTGGACATTGCAAGCAAATATCCTTTGGAACTTTATGAAACTGCCTTAAATTACGGATCTCCTTTTGATGTAAAAGTAAAAGTGTATAAAGAAACATTGAATAAACCAGAGCAATATCAAGGACTGATGTTTACACATAATACTTCTGACATAAATATGGGGGTTAGATGCAGCGCTTATAAATCAATTCCAACCATGATTGATAAGGTAAGGGGGCAGATGGGCTTGGCTGAGAAGATAAGGGCAGTAGATGAAAGTGATGTTGCAAGGCTGATAATAGAAAGACATTTCATCAGAGATATAAAAGGAAACCTAAGAAAATTTGGAATGCAGGGCTTTAGATGTGTTGATTGCAATATGAAATATAGAAGACCGCCGTTAACGGGAAACTGCGTAAAGTGCAAGGGCAGAATTATTTTTACTGTTTCTGAGGGAAGCATAGTAAAATACCTAGAACCAAGCATTGAACTAGCTGAAAAATATGATTTACCATTATATTTGAAACAAACATTAGAATTGACTAAAAAAAGAATAGAAAGCGTTTTTGGCAAAGAGAAGGAAGTTCAAAGGGATTTGGTTAAATGGTTTAGTTAAGTTTATATATCTTTTATTATTAAAATTAGATGATGAACAAAAGGGGACAGGTATCTATATTTGTTATTCTAGGAATAGTTCTAGTTGTTATAATCGCTTTTGTTTATTTAATCAAACCGATTAGTTTTGGTGGTTTACAATCTGCAAGAACTGAAGATGTACAAGATTATATGGAAGATTGCGTGAAAAATTTAGTTGAAGATAGCGTTGGAAATGAAGGATTTAAAGGAAATGTTCAAAACGCTGAAGTTTTTTTAGTTGACTATATGAATGAAAATATAAATCAATGCCAAGAGGAAGTCAATGAAAAATTTAGAAATGTTGAAGCTCCAAATGAATTTAGTGTTAATGCTAATGTAGAAGAAGTTGATGATTATAGAATTTATGGAAGTCTAGAACAAGATAGATATGTTGATGAAAATGGAAATGTTGTTGATTTTTATGCCTATAAACGAGCTGAAGTAGTTGTTTATTATGAAGCTGTTGTTGTAGTTGATGGGAATAGGGATGTTTTAAAACCAATAATTGTGGAGCATGAGTTTATATGATTAAAAAAAATGGTTTGATCTTTGTATTTGTTATTTTGCTATTTGGAATAATTTTTGTAAGTGATGTAAAAGCTGCTCCTTTTTGGTGTGATGGTTCTGGTTTTGAATTATTTTGTCCAAAATTAGTTCAGTCAACCTGCTTAGCAGAGACTGACAATGGTTTTAATATTGGTGTTAAGGGAGAAGTTTCTGTTGAATATGTTTATGATGATGGCAGCACATCTGAAGTTTTATATATTGATGGCTGTGTTGATGGAGATACTGTTAATGAATTTTATTGCAATAATGAAAATACAGACGCTTTATCTACAGATCAGGATTGTGCCAATGGGTTTGAATGTAAAAATGGCGCTTGTGTTCCTCCTTCTGTAAGCTGTTTGGTTAGTGGTGGGAGTCCTCTTAATTCTGATGGGGTTCCTGTTAGAAATGTTGGCGATCCGGCAAATATCAAAATTGATATAAGCAAAGGTATTGCAAATAAAGAATATACTTTAATAAATTCTTACGGAAACTCTGAAGGTGAACCAAAATTTGAAAGTAAAGTTAGGACAGATAGCTCTGGATCTTTTTCAGAACTTAATCAAAACATAATTCCTTCAGCTTATATCACTGGAATATATAACGCGAAGTTGAAGGTTGGTGAGACTTTATCTGGTAATTTACTAACAATTTCATGCGGAAAATTTTATATATGCGGACAAGGAGAAAAATGGGATTCAAGTAGTGGAAAATGCATAAGTACAACAACACTAACTTGTGGTGCTTCTGGACAAGAATGCTGTAGACCAAGATCTGTTTTTGGACCTGCAACTTGCAATCAAGGATTAACTTGCATAGATAATCTTTGCATAGCTTCTACAACTTGCGGAAATGAAAACCAGGATTGTTGTAGTTCTAGAACAGACCCTGGAGTTTTAACCTGCTCCCAAGGATTAACCTGTTCACAAGGGAAGTGTATAAAATCTCAAGTATGTATTCCAACAGAGCAAAAAGAAACAAGATGTACTGATAGTTTGGATAATGACTGCGATGGAAATAAAGACAATCAGGATAGTGATTGTGCACCACAAACAAAATGCACGAATGATGTTCAATGTTCTGGAGCAACACCCTATTGCAACAGCCTTGGAAATTGTGTTGAATGCATACCAGCAAGCGATCCAGTAATTGGTGGCGGTGGGAATGTAATTGGGGGAGCACAACAAAAAGGATGCGGACAACAAAGTCAATGTAGCACTATAAGCCAAGATTTAGTTGGAACTTGCACTAGCACTTGCAGTAGCAATTATAGGTGCCAAAGTTGTAGCTTGACTGGAAGTGCTTGCAAGGTAGCTGATGGGAAAAAAGCTATATGTACTTATGCTTGCAATGGAAGATATATTGCTGGATATTGCTGTGGGGCTAATGATATATATGATTTAGGTCAGCATAAATGTGTTTCAAATGATGGCATTATAGCAATTAATCCTAATCCAGGGACTGGCGGAACTTCGAGTGGTTCTAATGAAATACTTCAACTTACACAAGGGACTGTTTTGAATGTGCAAGCAGATACAAATTGCAATTATAGGGCAGATGCTGTTTTCAATCAAGTGCCAATAGGATATAATGATATTGGGGCTCCGATATTATCCCAAGAACAGATAACAATTTCAGATAATAGCAATGCATTAACAACTTCTACATCTGCTCATTCTGTGGATTTAACTTATGTTGTTACGTTTAAATCTCAAAATCTTGCTGATTTCCAAAGTGTTGTTCTTAATGTAGCAAGGGGGACAAAACAACAAACATTTACTTTTAGTTTTAACAAGCAAAATCCAGGTCAACCAAGTGGATGTCCTGCAACTGGGGCAGCTGTTAAAGAAATAACTGGATTTGCAGTAAATAATGAATGTAGATTATTTATACCAACTATAACAAAAGGAAATTGTGAAACTAATCCTCTTGGAGTTGATAAAGAAGATTGTAATAACCTCATAGCGGGATTGTCTTATTATGTTGGAAACTGCAATACAAAATTAAGTTTAAGTTATGATAACTCAGCAAATTGCCAGACAGATAAAATTAAGTTAGTTAAATATGGATATACTTCAAGCCAATGCTTTTCATGGCAAATTTTACAAACAAATATTGTTAGTGGAAAAGCAGAAGCAACAGTTACTGAACCTGGAGTTTACTCTGTAATTTGTCAAGGGACTACAATATTACCTCCATCAACATGTGGCAATAATATAAAAGAAGGTAATGAAATATGTGATAGAGCTGACTTAGATAATAAACAATGTACTACTTTTACTGGATTTACAGGAGGAAATTTAAAATGCAAAGCTGATTGTAGTAATTTTGATTTTAGTACATGTACACCAAACCCAACCTGTAATAATAATGGGGTAATAAATCCTGGAGAAGCTTGTGATGGAACTGATTTAGGAGGGAAGACATGTGCTCCTGAGTTTGATAATTACTTGGGAGGACAATTAAAATGCAATAATTGCAATTTTGATTTCAGCAGTTGTACAAAACCAGTTTGTCCAAATAATGTCAAGGAAAAGGGAGAAACTTGTGATGGAACTGATTTAGATGGAAAAACTTGTCAAAGTTTAGCATTTAAATCAGGACAATTAAAATGCAAAGCTGATTGTTTATCTTATGATTCTAGTCAATGTGAAGGTGGTGTAATAACTACTCCGGTTTGTGGCAATAAAATACAAGAAACTGGAGAGTCTTGTGATGATGTAGATTTAAACAATAAAAAATGTACTGATTTCCCTGGACTTACTGGTGGAACTTTGAAATGTATTCCTCCAAGTCAAACAAATAAATGTAATTTTGATTTTAGTGAATGCTTACCAAAGAATGATCCTTCTCAATGTGGCAATGGAAATATAGATCAAGGAGAAATATGTGATGGAAGCAAATTTGCTGGAAGCTTAACTTGTACAAGCCTTAAAGCAGATGGAGATAAATTATTTGATGATTTTGTTTCTGGAACTTTAACTTGTGTTAATTGCAAATCTTTAGATACAACTCAATGCGCTGAATGCAATCAAAATGATAAAATAAGGTGTTATCCAAATGAACAACAAGTTCCTGATGCAAAAGAATGTGAATATATTAGATCTTGTCAGACGAATAGTAAATATGGCCAATGTATTAAGGCTGATCCTAGCTGTACACTTGGCCAACAATGTACAAATGGAGAAAGACAGAGCTGCCCTAAACAATTAGGGGTTTGCCAGGGTTCTCTTGAAATATGTACAAATAGCAGGTGGCCTGGATGTGATTATACAAGTATTCCTAAGTATGGTGCTGAGGTATGCAATGATGATTTAGATAATGATTGTGATGGAAGCATAAATGAAGGTTGTAATTCTTGTGTGAAGGATCAGACAAAACAATGTGGAAGCGATGTTGGAATTTGTAGTTATGGCCTTCAATCTTGTATTAATGTAAACAGTCAAGGAATAGGAGAATGGGGTGAGTGCAAAAATTCAGTAAATCCTGGAATTGAATTCTGTGGGGATAATTTAGATAATGACTGTGATGGAAGTTCAGACGAAGGATGCCCACAATGCACATTAAATCAAATAAGGACTTGCGGAGGAACAAATGCTTGCATTCAAGGAATGCAGCAATGTGTTCAAAGTTCTATTGGGGCTGTATGGGGTGAATGCGTTGGGGTTAAATATCCAAGTCTAGAAGTTTGTGATAATCAAGATAATGATTGCGATAATGTTGTTGATGAAGGATGTGGTCCATGTGTGGCTGGAACTACTAGGTCTTGTGGGAATTCTGTTGGAATATGCAATGCTGGAGTACAGAGATGTGAAAGCAATGGATTATGGGGGAGTACTTGCATTGGTGTAATTGGACCTACAGCAGAGGTTTGTTTTGATGGATTAGATAATAACTGTGAGGGAAGTGCTGATGAAGGATGTCCTTGTGCTGTTAGAAACAATAGCACAGGAATACAAGTGAATTTAACAACAAGATTATGTGTTAAACAATTTGGGGTTTGTAAGGGATTCAATCAAACATGCATCAATAGTTTATGGGGGGAATGTAAGTATAATAACATAGACGATTATGAAAGCCCTGAAGAAAGTTGCGATGATGTCTTGGATAATGATTGCAATAATTTTGTTGATTTAAATGATACAAGTTGTCAAGTAACAGATGACTTTGAATGTGGAGATGGAACAACATTTAGTGAGTGTTCTGATGACAAGCCATTTTTCTGCAGATCTGGGGTTTTAGAAGAGAAATGCTCTTTATGTGGATGTCCTGCTGGAAAGGTTTGTAAAACTGATGGTATATGCATCAGTGATACTGGGGCAAAAGTATGCGGGGACGGAAGTTGCACTCTTGGAGAGACCAGCAGTAATTGTCCTAGTGATTGTGGAATATCTGAAGGTCCAGGAAGAGATAGTGATAATGATGGATTAACAGATAGTGAAGAAGTTGAAGCAGGAACAGATCCAAATAATCCTGATACAGATAATGATGGAACTAATGATGGAGATGATTCATTGCCAGTATGCAATGAAAATGGAAATTGTGATGACTTTGGAAATGGATATAGAGAAGATAGCACTAACTGTCCTAGTGATTGCAAGGAAAGCAAGGGTGGATCTATTTGGACAGTAGTCGGAATTTTAGCTGCCTTATTATTGATCTTAGTTCTTGCTTATTATTTTGCCATGAAAAAAAGAAAAACAAAACAGGAAAATAAAAAATTATTTTTGGGAGAAAAGCCAGACTTTAATGAGCTGAATAAAAAAATAGCAAGCTCTTTCAAGAATGTTGAAAATGTCCTGCAAAAACATTCAAATATAAATCAGCTAAATGATTATGTGAAAATAAGCTTAGAAAGGGGCAGGGATAAGGAGGAGATAAGAAGGGCTTCACTTGATGCTGGATGGAATCAAGATGAAATAGATGAATCATTTAAATATGCTGAGAAGGTAGTAAAGAGAAAACAGGTTTTGGATAGGCTTTATGAATATGCTAAGCTAAACATACAAAAGGGAGTAAGCGAGGAAGAGATAAGAAATAAACTATTGGCTGCTGGATGGAATTTAAAAGACATAGGAAATGCATTGAATTATTCAAAGTCGTTTAAAAAAGTTGAAATAAAAACACCAGAGATATTATTTAAGACTCCTGAAGTTAAAGTTGAAAAGGAAGTTAAAAAGCTTGAAGCTGCTAAAAGAAAAATCTCTGAAAAAAAAGAAGTTAAAAAGAAAAAAACAACCACTAATAATAAAAAAATTACAGAGACCATTAAAGTCGGCAATAAAAAGGAACAAATATTAAAAACTAAGAAAAAGACTAAAAAGTCTAGATAAAATACAAGATTACTGGCAAAAGTATACAGCCCATTAAATGACTTCTTGCAATGTTTTTTGTTTGGGGAATTATTCCAAGAAAGGTTGAAGTTACTAAAACAAGGAAACCATAAAAACCAGACAATATAATTACTAATCCAGAAATAAAGATTATTATTGAAATGCATAAAAAATTGTAATTTATCTTTGGAATTATTTTTGATATGTACTTTGTAATGTTTATCGCAAGCAGAATTGCAATAGAAGAAGAGATTAAAGAAACTGAAATCAATAAAATAAAATTGTTTTGATTAAGGTTTTCTATTATTCTTGATATGGCAACTACAGCACCATTTCTTGCCTTGTCTATAGCATATAATGTAAATATGCTTAAGATCATGCTTGATGTGTTTATTCCGCTAGCCAAGACAAGAAATAAATTGCCTTTGATATTCTTGAATATTGATGTTCCTATTGAAGATGCTTCGGCTGAACTAAAACCAGGAAGAACTGTTGTAAAAAAACTTGAGATGAAAATTGAAGAGAAAACTGTTATTTTTTCCTTGTTTGTAATTTTTGGATATGAGATAATTTGATTTGGGATTTTTGTATTGTTGTTTAAACTAGTCAATAATGTGCTTATTCCAAACAAGCCAGAAAGCATTGGAAAAAGAACGTCTTTAATGCCTAGGGAAAATGAAACAATTCCTAGTATTCCTGAACTTAAAAATAGCAGAAAAGCCAGAAATTTGGATTTTTTTTCTTTAATAATAAAAATAACACTTGCAGATATCAAGATATAAGCTATGTATCTTTCTATTATTGGATATCCAATCTTTATTATTTTTAATGTAAATGGAAATAATGCTATGACTATTAGCAAGGATATTGAAGATCCGATCAATGAAAGGATTACTGCTTCAAAGCCTTTGCCTTTCATTAATAATCTGTGGCCTGGCAAGATAGAAATAGAAGTAGATGTATCTGGGGCTCCAAGAAAAATGGATGGGATTGAATCTAAAAATGTATTTGTTATTGCCATGGATAAAATGATAATCACTAGATCTAACGGAGAGAAAATTTTTAATAAGTAGTTAGAAAGGGAGATCATTAAAACAGCAACAAGATTAGTATGAATGCCTGGGAATCAAGCCGGTTATTATTCCGGCAGAGATACCTATTAAAATTGAGATTAATATTTCATACATATATTACTTGAGATTATTAAGCTTTATATTTGTTTATCAAGAAATACTGAAAAATTTCCGGATTGACTAGAAAATCTTAATGCTTGAAGCTTCGATTTCCACTCGGTTTTTGTATAAGACTATTTCTCCTTTTGCTTCTATTACATCGTTCTTGTTTATTTTTACATCCTTTGTATTAAAAGCTACGATAGTTATATTGCCAGTTTTATCTTGAATATTTAATAACATAAAATTTTCCAAGGCTGTTGAACTTGTAACTATGCCTTTAACCTTTACTTTTTCTCCTGGCTTCAGGCTTGATAAAGAAGATATATTTGACTCTGAAATATCTATTTTTTCAGAAATGATTATTAGTAAAAACAATCCGATTAGGAAACTTATTAGGGATAATGAGTAGAGTGATTTTTCATCCATTGTTTAAACAAAGAAAAGTGGTTAATAAACTTAAACATGGAAAAACCGAAGAATTTCCGAGACAAGCGATATATTTAATAATATCGACTTACTTTTTTAATTTATGGACCTAAATCAGAAATTTGAACTGGTAAAAAGAAATACCCAGGAGATATTAACTGAAAATGAACTTAGAGAACTTTTAAAAAACAAGAAAATAACTTCTTATTATGGAACTGCTCCAACTGGACCCTTTCATATTGCTTATTTAGTTCCTTTAAGCAAGCTATTTGATTTTGACAAGGCAGGAATAAAAAATAAAATTTTGATTGCGAACATTCATGCTGCTTTAGATGATTTAAAAACTGGATGGGATAGAATAGATGTTGTTGCTGATTACTATAAAAAATGCATAGAATTGGCATTTCCTTGGGATAAAAAACCTGAGTTTGTATATGGAAGCAGTTTTGAGCTTAAGGATAAATATGTTTTAGATATATTAAAACTCTCTACAATCACAACTGTTGCAAGATCTACTAGGGCTGCTTCAGAAGTAACAAGAATGAAGAATCCTAAAGTTTCTGAATTGATATATCCTTTGATGCAGGCTTTAGATGAGGAATACCTTAATGTTGATATACAACTTGGGGGTATAGATCAAAGGCATATATTGGCTTATGCAAGGGAATTTTTGCCAAGTATTGGATATAAACAAAGGGTTGAAGTAATGACTCCTTTAATTGCAAGCTTGAAAGGACCTGGAACTAAGATGAGCGCTTCAATAAAAGAAAGTCATATCAAGATATATGACAAGGAAGAAGATATTAAATCTAAAATTAAAAATGCTTATTGTCCTGAAGGGGTTATAGCTGAAAATCCTGTTTTGCAATTAGCTAAGTTTATTGTTTTTCCTGTAAACAAGAAAATTAAAATAGCAAGAGACAAGAAATATGGGGGAGATGTTTTATTTAAAGAATATAATGATCTTGAAAAGACTTTTGCGAGCAAGAAATTACATCCAGCTGACTTGAAGATGGCTGTAAGCTCTGAAGTAATAAATATCTTTTCTAAGGCTAGAAAATACTTTGAGAAGAATAGGGATATTTTAAAGGAATTAGGGGATAATTTTATAAATTAGCAAGCATAAGCTATTTAAGAACATTTAAAACACTAAAAATATGGAAACTAAAGTTCATAAGGTTGCTAGTGAAGATTTTTCCTTAGATATTGACAATGATATGCTAAAGGCTACTGTTAGTTACTTGAGAAAAGAGATTGACAAGTTTAAGTCAAGGCCGTTGATTGTTTGCGAGGTAAGGAAATTATACAAGGATAAAAAAAAGGTAGTAATAAGGCTTCCAAATGGAAATTTGTTTTTTGTTAATATTCTTGATGAGTTAATGGACAAGATAAAGATAAATGATCTTGTCATGGTGGAACAAAGATCATTAACTGTTGTAGATAGATTAGACAAGCCAAATAGTGATGATGCCGAGCAATTCATAAACATTGAGAAGCCAAATATTGCATGGAATGATGTTGGTGGCTTAAGGGATCAGATAATGGAATTAAAAGAGGTTATTGAATTGCCTTTAAAGAATCCAGATATATTCAAGAAGGTTGGGATAAAACCAAGCAAAGGAATACTGCTTTATGGGCCTCCTGGAAGTGGAAAGACTTTATTGGCAAAAGCAGTTGCTGCTTCTACAAATGCAACATTCATAGAAGTCATAGCTTCAGAGTTAAACCAGAAATTTATTGGAGAAGGGGCTAAATTAGTCAAGTCAATTTTTAAACTTGCAAGAGAAAGATCTCCAAGCATTGTTTTCATAGATGAAATAGATGCTTTGGCTTCTGAAAGATTAGATGTAGGAACAAGCGGTGAGAGAGAAGTTGAAAGGACATTTATACAATTATTAAGCGAGATTGACGGGTTTGAACACTTGGATAATGTAAAAGTAATTGGGGCAACTAACAGGGCTGATGTTTTGGACCAGGCTTTGCTAAGGCCTGGGAGATTTGACAGATTGATTGAAGTTCCTTTGCCTGATGAAGAAGGAATAAAAGAAATTTTTAAGATACATACAAGGGATATGAACATTGAGAAGATAGATTTTGACATACTGCTTAAACAAATGAAAGAAATGTCTGGTGCTGAAATAAGGGCAATAGCTACTGAGGCTGGATATTTTGCTATAAGAGAGAATAGAACTAAGGTAACAATGAATGATTTCTTGGATGCAATAAAAAAGATCAAGGAAGAAGAAGAAAAGGATCACATGAACATGTTTGGCTAAGAATGAGATGCTTTATTGCTTTTGACATTCCTGTTTCTTTGAAGAATCAACTTGAAGAGATACAAAAAGAATTATATTCTGAGAATGAGAAAATAAAATGGGTTGCTAAAAAAAACCTGCATTGCACTTTGAAATTCCTTGGAAACGTTGATGAGATTGCTTTAAAAGAGATCATGAAAAAACTTGAAGAGGTAAACTTTAAAAGATTTAAAATAAGACTTGATAAAATTGGTGTTTTCCCAAGCAAGAATTTCATAAGGGTTGTTTTTGTTGAGTTAAATCCAAGCAAAAATGTAATTGATCTTCAGAATGAGATTGACAATAAATTACTAACAATGTTTCCAAGAGAAAAAAGCTTTCACAGCCATTTGACTCTGGGAAGGGTTAAATTTGTTAAGGACAAAGAGAAGTTTCTGAAAAAAATTGGAAAAGTAAAAGTTACTGGAGAATTTGAAGTTAGTGAGTTTAAATTGTATAAAAGTGTTTTGAGCAAGGATGGACCTAAGTATGGGGTTGTGAAGGGTTATGGTTTAGAAGATTAATTGAATAAAATATTTAAAATCACTTAAAACTTTATTTAGTGGTTATTGTACTTGGGATAATCTTTATAGTTTTAGCTTATGGCTAATTAATCAAATGGCACAAAAAAGAAATTATAATGAATGGTCAAAAAATAAAAGAGTTTAACGAGAGATTTATCTCCACTCCAAAATTATTGGAGTATCTCTCTGAAGAGCTTTAATGTAAGCCATAATTGCTTTATTTGATGGAGAAACATCTTCTGGAAGACTAAGTTTTCTCATCTCTCTAGCAGTTGCGTATACCATTTCTTCTCCATATGGATTTTTTCTTGTATGCCTAATACCATTATCCCCATATATTCCAACTTTTACTCCAGGAGGTAATGGATAAGTACAAACTATTGCTTCAATGTCCCCCTCTGGAATTGCTGATTTTCCATCAACATCTGCAATTTGAGCAAAAATTCTATAATCTCTGACAAAGTTTAAGCTATCATAACCTAATATCGAGCCACTTAAGGCTCTTCCATGGCTTAAGGGTATAATTGTTAAGTCTAATCCCATTTTAATATCCTTACTTTAGATAACAACAACAAGTATTTAAATCTTTTGTTTATTAACCACTTCTAAAAGACTACAATATAGACGCCATTTCTTAATATAAATTCCAAACCTGCTTTAATTTAGTGAAGATTTCTGTTGCCCGCTCTTTATTTTCTATTATAATGAACCGAAATGGGGTCCGTAAAAATATTAAATCAACTCATTTTATAAATATTCTCCTATTATTCTTAAATATGGAAAAAGCAATTAGATTAGATGCTTCAGATGAAGTTTTAGAATATCCTAATGGAGATGTAGAAATTATAACTTTAGAAGAAATTTTAACTGAAGCTACAATTGAGAGTATTAAAAAAGACCAATTGGTTTTTATTACTAAAGAAGAAAGGGCAAAGAATTTTGATTCGGAAGCTCCATATTGGCGTAGGGTGTCTTATAAAATACCGCTTTCTATGCTTTATAAAATGTATAAGGATTTAACTGGTGAAAATTTTAGATTGAAATCTTATGAAGAAATACAACGAAAAGCGAGTAGAGCATACTTAAATGATTAATAATTTTAAACATATTTTTCATCCAAAACTTTTTTTATAGCTTCTGCTTTTTTCTTTCCTATCTTTGGAACTTTAATTAATTTTTCTTCAGAAGCATTTATAATTTTTTTAACAGAGCCAAATTTTTTTAGCAATTCCTTTGATAGACTTGGACCTATTCCAGGCAGAGATTCAATTAAAAATTCTTGTTGTTCCTTTAATGTTAAAGGCTTTACTTTTTTAACTAAACTGAAATTTTTTCTTTGCTTTTCAAGCCTTTTTGCAATTATGTTTAAAAAAGAAGCTGTATCCCTAAAATTTTTTGTATAAATTACTGGAACTTGAAAGTCTATTGCTATTGAAGCGAGCATTCCTCGAATTGCATTAGGATGAAAGTTTCTTATAGCAAATATGTTTCTTGAGCCTTCAATGATTAATAGCTGCAATGGATAATATTCTTTTAAATTAATCAATTGAGTAACAAGCCTTTTGTCTATTATTGAATTTATAAAATCCATCTGAGACTTTCTTTCAACAGCTAAGTCTTTTATATTGCCTTCATTGTCTTTTGTTTGGATAATAAAATCAGCAACAGCAAGCTGTTTTATTTCTATATCTAAACCTTGTTTTGTAAGCTCTCTTATAATTTCCTTGTCTTCTCTATGGTCTACTATTATTTTTGTCATGTTTTTTCTCTTCTTTGAACAAATACAATGGAAGAAATGATCTTTTGTAATAGGTATAAAATTCAATAATATTAAACCTTTCTATCAGATCTTTGAATTCTTCCCTTACTTGTCTTATTATATAACGAGATCTAGTTTTATCTGGAGATTCTATGTCTAATTCCATGTCCCAGTCGCCGACTGTTTTGTTTACTTGAATTATTTCTTTTGTATTCAACATATAACCCATTAATTGGGCTTCTCTTTCAACGCTTAAGTTATGTAATTTTAAAAATAACCTGAACTTATTTATTCCCAAAGAATTTGTGTCAATGATATACTTAAAAGATTTTATTATATTTCTTTTCTTAAGATTTTTTAAGATTGACTTTACTGTTTTTATATTTAAATCAGATTTAATAGCCAGGTCTGTAAAATTCATTGTTGGATTTAACAGCATATTTTTTATCAAAATCATTTCATTCTCATTGAAACTTTCTCTATCTCTGTCTCCTCCAATTATTCTTTCAATGTTTAAACGATGAAGATTTTGAGAGTTAGTCAAGTAATGCATTGGATATAGATAAGTAACAACATTTAATACAATTTTATAATCATTTAAAGTAGGGGTTAATGTTGAAATTCTTTTTAACTCCTTGTTGAATTTTGATGGGTTTGGAGAGGCAAATTCAACAGCAAGATCAAATTCACCAGTTAACTCGTATATTGAGGTTACATAGGCATTATTGGATAATTCTTTAATTATACGGACTTTATCTTGATCGCTTATATAACCGCCTTTAAAATAAACCCTGAATAGAATTAAACCGAAATAGGAATAATCAAAGACACAATATGGATCTCTTATTACTTTGTCTTTTTCTAAGACTGATAAGGAGTATTTTAGCCTTTGAGGGGATTTTTTTAGATAATTAGATAGTTCTTTAAGGGAAGTTCTTGCGTTTTCTGCTTTTAAATATAGCAAATTGTAATCTATTTTAGCCATTATAACCTAATTTTTTTATTATTTAATAAAATTTTCTATTTTTATGGAAGAAAATAAAAAAAATTTCCAGATAGTTATAAATAGGTAAATATCCCTTTTAATAGTTATGGACATATTCAATTTACTTGTTAATTATCATTCTAATGTAAACCTAGAAAAGGTGCTAAAACACATTAAAAATGGAAGAGTTATTAATAGCGAGGGCAAGCCGCATGAAGAAGGAGAAGAAGAATGTGAATGGTATAAAGGACTTCTTATCATGGCTAACGGGGATACTTTGGTTGATAGATTATATGAAAAGAAAGTAATAAATCACAAGCCAGAAGAATTTTATGAAGTAAGAAGCAATGAAGATTTTTTACGTTACATTTCAAATCAAAGAAATAGCGATGGGGCTTATATATATGACAGTAAGAATGGCAGAATTATGAGGGTTGCTGAGATAAACAATAATCCAAATACCCTCCCAAATCAATTTAAACTTGAGGATAGATTGCCAAAGGATTTTGTTTCATATAATGGAGAAAAAAGTCTTGATTTAATTGGCCTGAAAACTAGATTAGCTGTCAGGCTTCCTGCTGCATATGATCATACAGAGGCATTTCAAATAAAGAGAAGCGCTTATACAGATTTTGGAATGGGGAAAGTTACTCATTTTAATGGAGATGGATTATTGGAAGAGTTTTTCTTTAAATATGATCCTGCTAAAGGAGTTATTGGGGTTAATAGAAGATATGAAAGAAATGCCAGCAATAAATTAGTTAAAGTTGCTGAAAGGGAAAAAGAGATATACAAAAAACTGGAACTTGTTGCCTGAATTAAATTTTTAAGAGGTTTTGAATGTGGAAATAACTCAATTACTAATTAGATTGCTAATAACATTTGTATTTGCCTATCTATTTGGATTAGACAGGCAAAAATCAAATAAGTCTGTTGGCTTTGGCACTTTTATATTTGTCTCTGTTGGAAGCTGTGCGTTAACTCTTGCAACTATTTCATTGCAACCAGAAAATTTTTTACCTGTTTTTGGAGCCATTGTAACCGGAATAGGTTTTTTAGGGGCAGGGGCTTTGATAAGAAATACAGATAAGATATTTGGCTTTACCACTGCTGCAAGCCTGTGGGTTTTTGCAATACTTGGATTGATAATCGGGGCAGGGCAATATGTTATAGGTATAACCCTTTATGTTTTAGTCTGGTCTGTAATAATATTTGACAAGCAGCTTGAGAAAAAAGGACTTGGATCTTATAAAAGAAAGATAATAATAAACATGCACGGAATTGTGAATACAAAAGAAGTAGAAAAATCATTGGCAAATGGAATAAGAAAGTATCATTTATTGTCAAAGGAAATAGACAAGAAGAACAATAAGGGTTGTTTAATATATTTGATTGAGGGCACGAAAAAGGAACTGAATAAAAAGCTTAACAGGATATACAGCAAGGAATGGTGTGATTCAATCAAGATAGAATAACTTAAAACTCTGAAAGTTTTTTTCCTTCGTCTTGGATGTTTTTAATCAAGTCATGCATCTTTTTTTCTTTTCTATAAGAAACCCATCTATAGGCTTCGTCTCTTGTATCCTTGGTAATAAGGCAGATAATACTTCCTGATTTTGTTCTGCCGACTCTTCCTGATCTTTGAATTCTTCTAATTTCACTTGGAACAGCATCATAAAATATTGCTGTTTCAGCGCCACCAAGGATGTCTATGCCTTCTTCCATAATAGAAGTTCCTATAAGAACATTATACTTGCCTTGTTCAAAATCATTTATTGTTTGCAATTGTTTTTTTTGGGTAATGCCTTCTTTTTGACCAAGCAACTTGACAGGATTAATTCCAGGGATATCTTTAAGGAATGAAACTATTTCTTTTACTGTATTTCTGTAATTAGCAAAAACCATTATTTTTATGTCTTTGTTTTCTTGGATAAGATTTCTTACAATAGACTTTAACTCGATTAGTTTTGGATGCAATACATTTCTTTCAATTAAAGACAAAGTAACAGGCAGGGTTTCTTGTATCTCTTTGTCAGACATTATAGATTTAGCTGCTTTAGTCTTTTCTTGGGAAAGTTTTAACATAAACTCATCAAACTGCTTTAAACCCTGGGTTTCTAGAAGCTCTATTGCATGGCTTAATTTAAGGCATTGAGCTATTAAGGATATTGCTGCAAATGCAGAGTTGTTACCACGCCTTATTTCTCTTTGCATTAAACTTTGAAACATAATTAAATCCTTTTTGCTGATTATGCTTGATGGTTTTGTAATGCCAAAATTCCTTAGCTTTTTTATTTTTTCCTTGTAAACATTTTCTATTTTTTTTGCCAAGTCATTAAGCTCTTTTGGCAGCTCTACTTCTATCCAGGTTATTTTTTTCTCTTGGACATATTCCTTTATTGCTTCATCTTTTTCTGTTCTTATTTCAACGACTTCTATACTTAGGTTTTTCATGATCTCATCTATTTTTTCCTTTGAAGCACCTGGAGAAGCAGTCAAGGCAAGCAATCTTGGGTTTTCTGCTTGAGAAAAGTAATATTTTGCCACTGCTGTATTTGCATAATCCATTCTAGAACGATGAGCTTCATCTATTGTTAAAACTGAAAAATTCTTTAGAGATATCCTATTGTTTTCCAAGTCTTTTTCTATGGTTTGGGGGGTAGCTATAATCACTGTTGCTTTTTGAAATATTTTTTCTCTTTCTTCTGGTTTTATCATTCCAGTATATAAAATTATTTTATCTTTTTCTATGGTTGTTTTTTCCATGAATGTTTTCAAATGCTGATTGCAGAGGGGTTTTGTCGGGGAGCAAATCATTGCTTTGCTGTTTGGAAATTGATTTAATCTATGGACAGTTAATAATATTGAAAGAAGTGTTTTTCCTATGCCTGTAGGCAAAATCACTAAAGTATTTTTATCTTTGCAGGTTTCAAATATCTTTTCTTGGTATTCTCTGGGGGTTATGTTAACAAGAGAGTGCATTTTATGATAAAAGAGGGGAATCTTTATATACCTTCTTTAAATCGAGTTTTGATGATAAAATATGCATTTGGGTTATTGGATATTTTGACTGGAATTGCTTTAGTAGCATTATATTTTGATTTTTTTAATATGCCTTTTTTAAAAAGTGCATCAATTTTTGTATTTATTTTGTTTTTATTAAAAAGTATTTTTTTCTTGACAAATATAGCAAGCTTTGTAGATCTTGTTGGCGGGGCTTTTTTTATATTGGGCTTGTTTGGATTGTTTTCTCCATTTACTTGGGTTGCGGTTTTCTGGTTTATACAAAAAGGCATAATTAGCCTAATTTAATCTTTTTAATATCATAAAGAAAAAAATCAGAGAAACTATTACTGAGATTACTATTGTTGGCAGGGATGGAATAAAGAATAGTAAAAGGGAAGTTAATATTATGAATATAAAAGAGAGGATGAATAAGGGAAGTGAGTTAAAGAAAATTTTTGAGCCGTCTAAAGGCGGAATAGGCAAGATATTGTATATTGAATAGGCTATCAGCATTAATTCTAATGAGTCAAGACCTGGAAGTTTTATTGAAGATACTAAGGCTGCTAGAAATATTGTAAATAATGGACCTGAGGAAATTATTTTAGCAACATCAAATTCCCTTAGAAATTGATACGGCTTTCCTATCAGTTTTTTATCTAATATCACTTCTGTTTTTTTAATAGAAGCAAAGTAAAACCTTCCATTGCTAAAGATGGTTGATAAGAATGCGATAAATATTGTTACTGGAAAACTTTTTGATTTTTTAAAAAGCCTTATATTGTAGTTTATTTCATGAAATGTTCTTGCTTTATATAATCTTGCTGTAAATTTTTGTGCAAGCTCATAGGAAAACACAACAATCATAGAAAATAACAATATCTTCAAGAAATTTAGAGCCCAAAAGCCTAATTGAAATACTTGCCTTTTATCATCAAAAGCGAAGACTATTGCAATTACAATGATTGTTGCAAAAATATTGTTTAACTCTTTTTCATCAAACATTTTTATCTAAGTCTTTGATGATATTAATTATTTCTTGTTCATGACCAGCGCCAACAATTCCAACGATTGTTTTTTCTGTTTTTAATAATCTATGCAAGTTCTTTGCTAATATTAAATTTCTCTCACTTATTAATACTTCGTATAATGTTGGATATCTTTTCTGTAATTCTTTTGTAAGCTTATCTATTATCTTTTTCTCTGGAACTTTTTTCAAATCAAATTCTATTTTTTGCCTTATAAAAATTCCTTTAAATAAGTCAGAGATAAACCTGAGTTTTTCCTTATAGGTTAATCTATCTGAAATTTTTTTTAAAGTAACCCTTATGTCTTGATCTATTAGAGCAACTTTTGAATTTGTTTTTTTAGCTGTTTCAATTGCCTTAATCATTTCTGAGCCAGGCTTGACATTTACAATTTCACCAAGTTTTTTCTCTGCATAATGGCCAATCAATGAGAAAATAAAGCCTTTAACACCTATTTTCCTAATGTCTTTAATTGAAGGCTTTTTATGCTTAGAAAAAAGACTTTGGAGCCTTGATCTATCTAGTTCTAGGGCTACAATATCCGGATTTTTATCAAGAATAACTTGTTCTACTTGTTTTATGCTTTCTATTGAAATATGAGAGGTTCCGATCAAAATCAAGTTTTTATATATTAACATTTTATGAAGCTTTGCACATAAATTAATCCCTTTTAATGCAAATTACAAACTTGCACATTATTTAAGGTATGCGCTTGTTCATTCAACTTGGGTTGATAAGGGTCTACCACTATTGATGAACTTTGGGCAAAAGCATTTACCCCTGATCCTAGCATATAGCTAAGACCCCGTTTGCCTATATTAAAGGCTGCATTTCTATCTGCATTGTCTTCATAACCACACCCACAAATAAACCAATTCTTAGTTCTCTTGCCAGTAATGCCACAGACATTACAAGTTTTAGATGTATTTACTTCAGATACTTTGATTACAGGAACCCCTTTTAACTTTGCCTTATACTCTATATAACTTGTTAATCTAAATAAGAAAAACTAGATAACTTCCTATTGAAATATCTTCCTTTATTTCTCTTTAGATCCTTTAATTTCCCTAAAACAATAGTAGATTTATTATTATATGCATCATTTACTATATTTTTAGATAGTCTATGTAATAAAGAATTAACTTTTCTTTTCTCTTTATCTTTTATTTTCTTAATTAACCTTAAATTTTTGCTATTACCTAGCTTTTTTCTTAAATGATAATATTTTCCTTTTACTTGTTTTAATTCTTTGCCTAAGAATCTAGTTTCTTTTGTATTTATATCTACTAATGTGACTGGATTCTTAATTCCAAAATCTATTCCAACTATATTCTTAGGAATATATTGTTCACCACATTCAACTTCTACATAGAAATGAATGTAATATTTGTTATTTTTCCTAACTAAAAAAGAATCTTTTAACTTAAACTTTTTAGGCAATTCTTGATGAAACTTCAAAGGAAGCCATAGACCTATGCCTTTTTTCTTACTATTAGGTATTTTAATCCAGTTTTTAGTTAGTTTGGTATTTCTAATCCTAAACCAATCTTTAATCAATTTAGACCATAAAGGCAATGGATATTCTCTATACTTGATTATTTCTTGTTTAAAGCCTTTCTGAGCTTTAAAACAACTCAATAGACCGTTATCTATTCCAAATATCATCCACCATTGATAATTGAAATAATCATTATCAAGAAGCTCTTTTTTTGACTTAGTTAACTCAATAACAGAAGCCTTTATCGTCTTTGTAATATACATATTTAGTATATGTTTTTAGGTTATTTAATCTTTTATCTACACCCCTTAGTAACCCAAAAATTTTATTGATTTTTATATATTTATATAGAAAATAATTTAATTTGCAAATGGTTTTTATTTATGTGCAGAACTTAGTTTATGTGCAAAGCCTCATAAAAGAAAAGATTTTTAAGTTAATTCCAGCCATATATTTCATGAAACAGGACATAGATATTAAAAAGGAATATCAGCTATTAAGTAAAAAACACAAGCTTCCAGACTTTGATGTCTTAGACAAGGAATTTGAAATCAGCAGTATTCAAGACATAAATGAAAAATTCTTAATTCGAGCAATAAGAAGAAGAATAAATGAAAAGATAGGTTTTTTTATAAGAATCTTAGATGGTATTTTGCATCCAGCCTCATCATCAGTCATAAGCACCCACGAAAACAGGTTTTTCACAGATGAAGAAAAGCAAGAGGCATTAAAGGTTATGAGAAAATTAATGCAGTTAGATAGAAAAGGGTTAAAAATAGACATAGATCCAGATATTAATCTTGATGTTGGCTTCATAAATGATGTTTTTAAAAATTTTAATGATATAAAAATTAAAGTTAAAAAAATAGCTTCAAAAATGGAGGAAGCTTGGAGTAAAGAAGAGGAAGAGAAATTTTCCGATGTTTATTTTGGATGAAAATCGCTATACTAGGTCCTCCTGGATCAGGAAAAGGTACACAGATTGAACTCATTAATAAAGATTTAAAGATTCCAATAATTGCAGTAGGAGCTTCTTTAAGAAATATAAAGGATAAAAAATTAAATACTTATGTAAATAACCTGCTTAAAAAAGGAAATTTTGCCCCAAATATAATAGCAAACAAAATTGTTCTTAAAAATATTAAGCAGAAAAACTTTGTCATTGATGGTTATCCAAGAGATTTATCAGAAGCAATATTCCTGGATAAAAAAGTTAAGCTAGACAAAGTATTTTTATTAAAAATAGATAAGAAAACAATAATTAACAGGTTAAAAAATAGAAGGATATGTTCATGTGGCATGACTTATAATCTTTTGACTAAAAAGCCAAGACATGATTTGAAATGCGACAAGTGTAAAAAAACCCTAGTAAAAAGGCCAGATGATTATTCCAAAGCAATAAATAACAGAATAAAATTATACAATAAAAAAACCCTAGCAGTTATAAGGCATTACAAGCATCTAAAAATGCTGATTGAAATAAACGCAGACAAGAAAGTTATTGAAATATATAACAACATTAAAAAACATTTGAGAAATGTTTAAATAGTATAAAATGACAAACAGAATATGAATAAGAGAGGTCAGATATATATTCTTGCAGCAGTAATCATCAGCCTAGTCATTTTCATTCTAGCCCTAAGGCCAAATTTTGTTGTCCAGGAAAAATTAGAAGATGATTTTGAAAAGCTCTCTCAAAATTATGAAGATGAAAGTGCAAGATTTGTAAATTCATTGATAATCACGGAATCAGACGTATCAAAAAGTTTTTTTACTTTCACATCTTTGTTTACTTCCTATTCAAAATCACAAAACCCTAATTTTAACCTTATCTATGCCTTTGGTTTTGATAATATGATTCATATTGGCAATTTTATGGATAGTCAAATTATAGTAGATGATGGTTCAAATTCATATATAATTGAGGGTTGTTATGATAAGGTTGGTGCAGTTGTTAACTTTCAAGGTTTTAATTTTGAAAGCGATATAGAATACGGTGAAGTCGGAGATTGTCTTAAAAAGATAGATTATAAGGAAAGAATATGGATTTACATAGATGGTTTATGGTATGCATTTGAAGTCAGCAATAGGCCACAGCTGATTATTGTCAGCAAGGAAGAAGCAAAAGACCAAAGAAAGGTTTTCATAGGTGGAGAAGGCTTCTCAACAGGCGAAGAGCAGAAAACCATAGAAGGCTTCTGCAATAAGTTTAAAAATGAAAATGCTTGTTCAAATAAAGATCCATGCTGCTGGAAAATAAAATGTACGGCAAATTGCGCTTAAACAAAAAAGGGATATCAGAACAGATTGCAACAGTTCTTTTAATTGGTTTTGTGATAGCTCTTTTGGTATTTGTAATATTATGGGGAAGAAATTATATTCAAGAAAAAGCTGAAAAGCAAGGCAAACTGGCAGAAAAACAGCTTGAATGCGAGAATATCCAACTTGAAGTAGTAAACTCATATAAACAAGCTGATGAAATAGTTGTGACATTAAAAAATGCAAAAAACAAAGCCATTGAAAAATTTACTTTTAGAGTTGGAATTCAAGGTTTTGCTACTAGCAGTTTTGATAAATTAGATAGTTTAAGCATCAGACAATATGTAGTTAAACCTGCTGAAAGCATAGAAAACATAAATTCTATAGATATAATCCCATGGCTTAAGGTAGCCAAAGGCTATTATGTTCCATGTTCAGCAAAGCATATAGAAGCATTTATTCTATCACAATAATAAAAAGTTTTATATAAAATTTATTTATATGAATATAATGAAAAAAGGGCTTGATAATCTTTTTGTGACCTTTCTTATAGTCTCCTTCACAATCATGGTCACAATAACAGTCCTTGTCTGGGTTAAAAACTATACATTAGATCTAAAAGAACAAACAGAGGATATATCCTCACAAAGAATCTACTGCTTGAATAACATTAATTTCGAGATAACTAACGCATGTTATATAGACGATTCAGTTAAAGTAACCCTAAGTAACAATGCAGATCTAGATCTAGAAGGATTCTTAATTAGATCCTATAAAAGCCTTGATAAAGTATCCCAAAATGATATAGATTATAAGATTGAAAAATTTAAAATTGATTCCTTTAAGTATAGCTCAGAAGCTGATATAAAATTCATTGAGATTGTAGCTAAAGTAAAGCTTAACAACAAAGTTATTTCTTGTTCCCAAGATATAAAATCCTTTGGCAATTTAAATGAACAAAGTCTAAGCCCCTGTTAGAAAAACTTTATATATCATTATACTTGAACTATCCTATGAAAAAAGGGGATATTTGGATTTCAGCAGTTCTTTACATAGCCCTGGGAATTATAATAATAACAATAATTCTTTCAGCTGTTGTTCCATTGATAGAAAAGCTCAGAGATAGAAATACATTCATACAAACAAAAGAATTATTATATGCAATAGATGACAATATAAAAACAGTATCTACAGAAGGTACAGGAAGCAAGAGATTTTTATCCCCATTAAATATTGATAAAGGGGAATTGATCATAGATGAAAACACAAATGAGATAATCTGGCAGCTGAAGACAAAATACAAGGCCATGGAAAGCAATATTGATTTCAACGAGGGTGCTTTGATATTAACAAGCAAAGAAACAAATGTAAAAGATGAGTATCTTCTATCTATAAAACTAAAATATGAAAATATAGCAATATTAAATCTTGAAAGTGAATATGACAATAGCTTAACCGGAACATACACTCTTCTAATAGAGCATACTGGGGCTTACAGCAACAACATTCCAGTCATCAAATTAACAATTAAATAGAAAGCTATTTAAGTAATCAACTGCTTTTTTCTTTAAAAGGGGAATATGAAATTACTTAGTCTATTTAAAAAAAAAGAAGATGAAAAAACCGAGATAATAACAGAGTTTAAAATAGATTTAAATCCGCAGATTATAGACCTTCCTGAATTCCAAGACAAGACAAAAATTGATCTAAAATATCCTCTACTTCCCCCCTATACCTATGCCCATATATACTGGGATCATGAAAGCAGCGAACTTGTTTATTCTGTAGAAGAGCCAATGTTGAGTGATGCTGAAAAAGATATATTAAAAAAATTAGAAACCGGAATTAAAGAGCTTATCAATATAAGTTTAGTTGGCATAAATAGTGTAGAAGCAATAATAGGTTACTTGGAAAAAAATGTCAATGTTTTGTTAAACGAATTAGGAATAAAAATAAGCAAAGAATCTTTGATAAAAATAATGTATTATATTTATAGAGATTTTGTTGGTATGAATGAAATTGAGTCCCTGCTTAAGGATTATTACATTGAAGATATAGAATGCAATGGTGCAAAGTTTCCTATCTATATAGTTCATAGAAAATTCAGGAATATAAGGACAAATATTTCCTTTGAAGACAATAATAAGCTTCGAGGTTTTGTAGAAAAATTAGCCCAAAAATGCGGGAAGTATGTCTCCTATGCAAATCCATTGTTAGACGGAGTACTACCAGACGGATCTAGGACTAACGCAACATATTCAGAAGACATATCTTCAAGAGGTCCTACATTTAGCATTAGAAAATTTACTCGAGAACCCTGGACTCCAATAAAACTTATAGAATTCAGAACAGCCTCTCCAGAAATCCTGGCTTATATCTGGATATTAATAGAAAACCAATCAAACATAATGGTCATCGGTGGTACAGGAAGCGGTAAAACCACCCTTCTTAATGCCATTGCCTTTTTTATTCAGCCATCTTCAAGAATAGTTTCAATAGAAGATACAAGAGAAATACAATTGATGCATAAAAACTGGCTACCAAGTGTTGCAAGAATGGGTTTTGGCTTGTCAAATATCCTAGGCCAAAAACATGGCGAAGTGAGTCTTTTTGATCTATTAAAGGAAAGTTTTAGGCAAAGGCCTGATTATGTTATTGTTGGAGAAATAAGGGGAGAAGAAGCCTTTGTATTGTTTCAAGGAGCAAGCTCTGGACACCCAACAATGGCTACAATGCACGCAGAATCAGTAGAATCAATGGTGCGAAGACTTGAGACAGAGCCGATAAATTTATCCCCAGCATTAATAGAATCTTTAGACGCTGTTATAATAATAGGGGAAGTAAAACAAGAGGGATCTTCAGCCAGAAAAATATATGAAATTGATGAAATACTTAAAGTGGGAAAGGAAAGTATAGGAAAAAACAGGTCTTTCTTCAGGGATCCAATCAAGGACAAATTTTACTTTGATCCAAATAACAAAATGTTTGATAAAATATCAAAAGAAAAAGGCATTCCTGTGCAAAACTTAAAGAATGAATTTAGAAGAAGAACCATTTTGCTTTTAAAGATGTATCAAAATCACATGTTTGGATTTAAAGAAGTCAGTGAAGTCATAAATCTATATTACAAGGATCCAAAATATATTTTAAAAAAATTTGGAATAGAGTAAAATGTTTGATGGAATAAAGCAGAACTCTAAAACTATCATAGAAATTTCTTATTCCCTTGAAGGCCTGCTGGATAAAAAAAAGAATAAGAAAAAGATAATTGAATTAGAAAGAAAAATTCATTCTTTGATCCAAGATAATGATAAGGAGATAAAAGAATTAATAGATTCAGATAAAAATGCTAAATGATCTAAGGAATACATGCAAGGAAATAATATCCTTGTCAGAAGAAGCAAATAAGTACAATAATTATAGGGTTAAATTACAAGCGTATATAGAAGATTTAAACAATAAGCTTAAGAAAAAAGAAATAAGCAAAGAGTCATACAAAGCATTACTGGATAAAGTCCTTAAGGGTTATAAAAAAGAAGACCTTGTAAGATTTTACAATAATAAAGTTCTTGATCTAATTAGTGAAATAGAAAGAAAAAATACTTCTCTTTTTAATCATATCTCCCCAGATGTTAAGTCAAGCCTAAGTTTAAAACAAAAGCCAGATTATGCTGGCATTGATTCAGAATATCTTAAGGAAGTTATTTCAGGTTTAAAAGATAAAAAAAATGTAGAAGTAAAAGAATATACCATATATGAAACAAATCTTTATGGAAAAATATCAAATCACATATTCGAAAAACAAAGTCTAAATTTAATAAACAAGTTCCCAAATTTCTTTGAAAATCTGCTTTCATCATTAAAGTCATCCGATGTCAGGATTTTGTCTAAGACATATGTAAGCTCAATGATTTTTTCAAGCCTGATATCTTTTATAGTTTCAGCCATAATCTTCAGCATTATAATAAAAGGCAACATAATTATTTCTGTATTAACCTCATTGTTAGCTTCAATATTGTTTTCAATATCTGTTTTTTCAGCAATGTATTACTATCCATACTTGTCATTAAACAATAAAAAGCGCAAGATAAAAGATGATCTTCCATTTGTTGTTATGCACATGGCCGCTGTCTCTGCTTCAGGTGCACAGCCAATTGCAATGTTCAACATGGTCTTAAATTCAGAGGAATATGAAGGCCTTAAAGGGGAAATAAAAAAAATAATTAATTATGTTAATCTAATGGGTTATGATCTAAATACCGCATTAAAAAACGTCGCTTCAACAACCCCTTCAAAGCCTTTTGCTGAATTATTAATGGGTATAGTTTCTACAACAGAATCAGGAGGAAGCCTAAAAGAATATCTAAATGCAAAATCATCTGACTTGATGGAGACATACAAACTAGAAAGAAAAAAATACATAGAAGCAATAAGCACTTACTCAGATATCTATACAGGAATATTGATAGCAGCCCCTTTGCTATTCTTTGTTACATTAGCTATAATTCAGCTATTAGGAGGCAAAATATTTGGATTTAGTATAAGATCCCTTGCAATAGCCGGAACATATTTTGTTATTCCATTATTAAACGGGGCATTTTTATTGTTTTTAAATTCAGTTCAGTTAAAAGATTAAAATGAAGCTTAAATTCAGAAAAATATATTTGATGGGAATTTCAATAGGATTAATTATCTTGCTTCTAGATTTTTTATATTTCATGAAAACAAGATGGTTCTTTTCATTAATAGTATTGGCAATAAGCATAAGCTGGCTTCAGTTCTGGCTTGACTTCCTAAAAGAAATGAACAGGCAAAAAGAAATAGAAACCAAGTTTTTAGAATTTGTAAGAACCCTTGTCAGTACAGTAAAATCTGGAATTCCTATACCAACAGCAATAATAGAAACAGCAAGGGGAGATTTCGGAGGTTTAAGTCCTTATGTTAAAAAATTAGCAAATCAGATTGAATGGGGCATTCCTATTCAAGAGGCATTATTTAACTTTGGAAATAATACAAAAAGCCCTGTAATAAAAAGATCTATTTCAATAGTAATGGAAGCTGAAAGGTCAGGAGGAGATATAGAAAATGTTCTTGACTCAGTAACAGAATCTGTTCTTAATATAAAAAAAATAAAAGAAGAAAGAAAAGCAAGTGTTCATCCCCAAATAGTCCAGGGCTATATTGTCTTTTTTGTTTTTATAATAGTGATGCTGGTTTTGCAGCTAAAATTATTTCCAGAATTAAACAAAACTGGATTAGCCGGAGGTCTAGCAGGCATAGGTCTAAAAGAAGGAGTAATAGGTTCTTCTGAGCCAATAAGTCTTGATAACATTTTCTTTGGTCTTGTTATAATAGAAGGTTTTTTCACAGGGATAATGATAGGCAAATTTTCAGAAGGTACATTAAAACAAGGCTTGTTGCATTCAATATATTTAATAACGATAGCAACATTGGTTATTACAACAGTAAAAGGAGGCATATAATGAGTAAAGGAGCTTCCCATATTGACTGGGCAATAAGCATGGGCATATTCATCATATATATAATGTCATTGCTCATATTTGTACAGCCTGGCCTTGAAGAAACCTCAGACAGAACTATTTTATTGACTATTCTAGAAAGCGGATTCAAAGACTATACCTATCATGACCTAGAAAAAACACCTTTATTCATTAATACTTCAAGTTCAGATGGCAATTACAAATTCCAAATTATTTTTAATAATAATTTTCCATTTACAGGCAATGAAGAAGATTTTACATTAACAGATAAAGATAATAGTCAAGTTCCATTTGATCTTAATTTGAATGCAAATAGCAACATGAATTTTGATGTGGCAATAAAAGGAAATAATTTTAAAAATTTATTTTGGTTATTATATATGCAAGATGCAAATTATGACAATTTGCCAGTCAGCCAAGATCAAAGAATTATTTTACAAGAGTCAAATAACCAATTCAATTATAAATTTGGTACAGTAGAAACAATAAGCGGTATAAATCAAGAAAAACTAGATCTCCTAAAACAAGAAACAGACCTAAGAAAAAGATTTAATTATCCAGAAACAAACGGGCTAATGATCAATGTTATAGATTCTGCAAGCTTTAATTATCAGGAAAGCGACATCATTTATATATTTAAGACATCAGATCCAGATGAGGAAAATATTTTTGTTAAGGATATAAAAGATACAATATTGCTTAAAGATGGCACTAAAAAAGAAGTAGTAATTAACTTTAGAGTCTGGTAACATGGATAAAAAAGCCTATATTAAAACTCTAGAAGCTGTTATAGCAATAGTTGCCATACTTGTATTTATTTATACAATAATTCCAGACAGAAGCATTGAAGATCCTAAAACCCCTCCTGTAGTTAAAAACGCCCAAAATTTTATAATAAAAGAAATCTCAAGCAATGAACTGATTAGGGATTGCGTTATAAATAATCCATTATGTGAAAATTCAGATTTGATTAAAAATACAATATCAAATAATATTCCAGCTGGTTTTGATCATACGTTCAAGATATGCGAGACAACAAACTGCCTTGCAGATACTCCTTTTGACAGGTCTGTTTATCTTACAGATGTATTTATAACTTCAACATTAGAAAACCAGCAACCTAAAATTGTAAGGATATGGATCTGGAGAAACTAGATATCAACAATTATATGCGCCTTCCATAATTTTTCTTCTTTCTTGATGTTAAATTCATGCAGAGTTATTGCCTTGACATCTATTTTTAAATTCATTTCATTGCTTATTTGTTCTCCATAAAATGCAGCATTCATAACATATTTATTTCCTTCTTTGTTGATTCTAATAATAAACTGCCTGAACAATAAAGACTCAGAGTCTTTTAAAGTAACAACCTCAGATAATAAATCATAAAGCAAGTCTTCTATGCTTTCATTGCTTTTTTTTGATTCCTTCCTTATTATCGGATTTACATCATTTAGATCAACCATTATCTCAGTAACAGCTAAACAACAGTTTTCAAATAATTCATTCAAGTCTTTCCCATTAGCCTCAAAAGCTATGTCTGCTGTTGCTTCATCCTCTAAAAATTTATATCCTTGTTCCATAGAAAAAAAATAACTATTAATCTTAAAAGGCTTTCTATATTAGGCTAAATTTATTTAATATTAAAATATATCTATGTTAACAATAGAAATAAGCCAATCATTTTATTTTACCTATCTATTCACAGTTTTTAGTCTCTTAAGATTAATTCCATGGTCTTTTAACAATTTATATATAGCTACCCTATTAGTTCCTAATGACTTTGACATAGCGGTTATATTTCCATAATTTTCTTCAAATAACTTAACAAGTTCTTCTCTCGATGGTTTATGTTCTGATCTACTTCCTATAAAAAACATCTCATTAGAAAAATTATTCTCAATATATTTAGCCACTAGATTAGATACTTCATCTGAAAGTTCTAATGGGTAGCCTGCTTTCTCCATTGCAGTTTTCACTAAACTCCTATAAAAATCAGGCGTAAGAGTCTCCTCCAATCCACTAAAAATTGTTCTATCAACTAATTCATGTATCGGCTTCAAATAGGCTAATCCAAAAAGTTTTTCATCTAAAGCACTAGCATATAATCGACTAATTGGTTTATACCAAACATGTGGCTTTTTGACTTTTTTAATCATTTTACAAGCAATATAATTTAATTTATAAACTTTTCTTTTATTATCACTATAAAGTTACAGAATTGAGATCAAAGATAAAGCAACCAGTAATAAAAAAAACAAGTTTATAATATTAAAACCAGCAGTGCCTTTGATATTTCCAAGAGGAGATAATTTTACAACAGGTTTTGAAATTCCAGCTAGTTCAACAGACTTGACAACCTCATTTATATCTTTGTAAGCCAATCCAGCCTCTTCAGCCAATCCAGGCATTGATGCAGCCTTAACATATATTCCCCTTTCTTCCATGTCTCTTTGCAATTTATCTCCCCTTACCATTCCTTTAGCCTTTGTTCTGGACATTGTTCTTCCAGATCCATGCAAAGTGCTTCCAAAAGTTGTCTCTTCTGCTTTCTTAGTTCCAACCAATAAATAAGATCCAGTTTCCATACTCCCTCCTACAATAACTGGCTGTCCATATTTAGAATAATTCCCCCATAGCTCTTCATTTCCAGGTCCAAAACTTCTGGTTGCCCCTTTTCTATGTATTAATAATTCCTTTAGTCTTCCATCAACCTTATACTTTTCAATTTTTGCAATGTTATGTGCAACATCATAAATTATTTCCATTTCCATATCTTCTGCAGATTGTTTAAAGACTTTACTAAATGCTTCTCTTACATTATGTATTATCATCTGTCTATTTGCAAAGGCATAATTAGCCGCACAAGTCATTGCGCCAACATAATCTTGTCCTTCCTTAGTATTCAAAGGAGCACAACTTAATTCCCTATCTGGAATAGTAATATTATATTTTTTCATGGCCTTATCAAATATTTTTAAATAATCAGTTGCAATTTGATGCCCAAATCCTCTTGATCCACAATGCACCATTATAAGTATCTGATCATTTCCATTAATCCCAAATCCATTAGCAATTTTTTCATCAAAAATAAATTCTGGTTTTGTAAATTGAACTTCTAGGTAATGATTTCCACTTCCTAGAGTTCCTACTTGTTTTCTTCCCCTATTCCTTGCTTCTTGACTGACTTTGCTTGGATCGGCCCATTTGATGTATCCATGCTCCTCTATTTTTTTGTCATCATTTTTCCATCCATATCCATTATCTACACACCACTTTACTCCATATCTAGATAATTCATCTATTTCAGAGTCTGTTAATTTTAATTTTGAAGAAGCCCCAACTCCAGTAGGAACTGAATCAAATAATTCATGAACAATTTCTTTTATTTTTGGCTTGACATCTTTTATTGTTAAGTTTGTTCTTAAAATCTTCATCCCACAATTTGATACAACCAAATTATTTGCAATAAAATTATGAGATTTATTGTCAACAGTAAAATCATATACCCAATCAGAATATTGAACTTCTTCTTTCTTCTCTATAAAATCCCAAACTACTCCAGATTGATTTAAAGCATATTTCTCAACAAAATCATTAAAGCTAATAAAATTGTAAGCAATTCTAGGACTTGTCTTTCTACCTTCAAACAAAGATCTTTGCAAAAATCTTTTGTTAATGTGTTCAGAAGAAAACTTTTCATAGATCTCGCTGCTTTTCATTCCATTATTATAAAGAAGGATTACTTGTTTCTGTATCTTTACTCTTTCTTCAATTATCTTCTTTTTTAAGGTTAAATATTGTAAAGCCAGATTAGCCAGAAACCTTTTCTTTTTATTATATTCTATATTAACATATTTATATAAGTCTAGCATAGATTCGTCTGAAATAAAAAGACGTAATCTATAAGTTTTCCCAGTTAAACCATCATATTCATCCCTTATTGATATCTCCCTTGTCTTTATGCTAAGTTCGTCCAATATTCTTTTAATATCGTTTAAAAATTCAAAACCAGAATTGATATGATCTTCATGTTTATTCATAGATAAAGTGGGAGTATTAAAAGTATATCCAAGATTTTTCTTGGTTGAAGGGCTTGATAATTCCGCTCCAAATAAAGTAGCTAAATAAAGTCTTTTTTGCCATAAAGGACATTTAAATAACCATTTTGGTATTCTAAAATCTAATTCTGTTTTTTTCCCCAATGGAGCTTCAAGAAATTTTAAGAGCAAAATTAATGCACTAGACATTGAAGTAAAAGAATATTCTGTTCTCTCAAATTCAATTAAATCATATCTAGTTTTTATGCTATGTTTCCTAGTTCTAGCCCGTATTCTTGATGGTGTAAATCCTAAAGCTGTTACATCTTTTCTTATATCTCCTAAATCTTCTTCATTGGCATAAAAAGATATACTCTGTGTTTTTTTAGTAAAGGTAATATTCCCATCTCCAGTTAGAAATCCAATCAGTTTTATTAAATAAGGCAACTTATCAGAAGATCTAACTAAAGGTAATAATCCCTTTTCTTTTAAAATGTTAACTACCTGAATTTGTGAAGTTAAGCTTCTATCTTTAATAAATTCTTTAAATTCTTCTTCTGTAATTAAAAAATCATCTTCTGGTTTTTCATAAGGGACTCCTTCAAATGGGAAAACTGCAATTTCATTGCCTTCTCGAAGATCTTTGCTTATTTTCATTCCAGTTTTAGTATATATAGGATGATCTTCTGTAACAATTACTTCTTTTCCACTTTTTGTAATAAATCTATAAACCTTTTCTTTATTTACTGGTTTTTTCATAAAAAGAACTGGTTGAGAAGAATCTTCATTTTTTTTCTTAAGATCAATTGTTATTAAATTCTCTTTATAAAACTCTTTCTCAAATTCTTCTATTTTTTTAGTATATCCATGCTTTGTCAAAATTCTAGATCCTTTAGCTAAACAATTTATATCAAAACCGATTCCGCCAGGAGAAATAACTCCTTCTTCTAAATCCATAGCAGCAACTCCTCCAACAGGAAAACCATAGCCAAAGTGAGAGTCACTCATAGCTATTACATAATTTTGAACTCCAGGTAACATAGCTACATTAGTGATTTGCTCAAAAACCCCATCATCCATTGCATCAAAAAGCTTCTTTGTAGCAATTATTCTAGCAGGAACTAACATGCCTTTCTTAAAACTAGTAGGAATCTCCCAAGTTACTTCATCTATTTGTTTTAAATCTTTTAAAATCATTTTATTTATCAAAGAGAACTAACTTTAAAAAGTTTTGTATCAAACTATATGTTAAATCAATTATCTTCAGTTTCTATTACCTTATATTCTAATTTATTTTCCCCTTTGATATAAGGCAATAATTTACCAGAAAATTCTAAAGACGCATATCCATAACCAATATACCTATGTAAAAGCGATTTTAAATCTTCATCAGAATTTGGAACTCCATCTTTTCTAATTTTATCTGCTAAATTTAAGCATTTTTGATGAAAATATTGATCAGTAATATGTCTCGATCTGATCCCAAGCCATAAGGTTCTTGCAATATCATCCACAAATACTTTTTTAACCAAACGGTTCTCATCATCTTGAATATCTAATGGATTAAATGTAATCACAATTGGATTTGGGATATCCTCATCGAATTTCATATAATCTTAAAAATCAAAATATATTTAAAGTTGTCGCTTAAAACAGAAAACTATAAAAGTAATCAATATTTATATAAAAATAAGTGATGATTATGAAGCATGAATTGCCAAAATTACCCTATTCTTATAATGCCTTAGAGCCTTTCATAGATGCAAAGACAATGGAAATCCATTATACAAAACATCATCAAACTTATGTTGATAAGTTAAATGCTGCCTTGGAGAAATATCCTGAATTGCAAAAAAAGAAGGTTGAAGATTTGCTTAAAAATTTAAATTCAATCCCAGAAGACATAAGAACCTTAGTCAGAAACCATGGTGGAGGTCATTTAAATCATTCATTTTTCTGGAAAATATTAACTCTAAAAAAAACAGATCCAAGTCCAAAATTAAAAGCTGCGATAGAAAAAAAATTTGGCAGCAGAGAAAAATTCATGGAGGAATTTTCAAATAAAGCAACGGCATTATTTGGATCTGGTTGGTGCTGGCTTGTCTTAAAAGATAAAAAATTAGAAATAATAACAACCCCAAATCAAGACTCTCCAATATCCCAAGGTTTTATATCTTTGATAGGCTTGGATTTATGGGAGCATGCCTATTATTTAAAATATCAAAATAAAAGACCAGAATACATATCAGCTTTCTGGAATATTCTAAATAGAGATGAAGTCAGCAGAATATACGAAGAAGCAATTAAATAATTCTATTCTCATTATTTTAACAAGTTTTCTAGATAAACCTTATCCATTTTTCCTCTTCCATTTTTTTCCTTATAGGATTATGGAATAAAGGATCATATTTAGATAAGCTTTTTTGAATATAATCTTCAACTATAGTTCCATCCCTTTTATTAGCATTTTGTGCATGGTTAAATGTAATAGCAGCGATGGCATCTTTTGTTCTATCTATTAAAGTAGGGAATTCTTTATAAAAATCTGTTCTTAATTCAAGCGAAGAATACTCTGGTATTGTAACTGTTATGGCCAACCAAAATGCACTCCTAATTGATTTCATATGCGGTTCAAGTTCTCGCCAAGTTCTATTGCCCTTAAGAAGTTTTGTATATTCTTCATATCCACACCAGTATAATGAACGATTTATCACTATATCAGCAACAAGCCACGGTTCATTAATCAATTCAACATTAGATTGTGAATTAAAATAATTTAGACCGTCAAGAAAATTAAGGATTTTTTCCAAACCATTTATTCTTGCTTCTCTTTCTAACGAAGGGTAGACTATCCCAACAATATCTAACATTGGCCCAGTCCAATCATGATTTGGGCCGCCAGCAATTGCTTCTACAAAGTATCTGTTTTCATTAACATCTCTTGCCTGTTCAATATAGGAAGTTAATTTATTTATAGCTGAAATAGGATCATCCATCATTAATGTATAAAATGAATCTGCTACATCTGATGCCTGTCTATTCTTGTTTCCAATTTGTTCTATAAAGCCTTCTATAATTCTCTCTCGTAACTTACTTTCATAGCTTAAGATTTTAGCCTTCATAGTTATATCAAAAAAAGATTATATTACAAACTTTATATAGATTTCCAGTTTTTCATAGTATTGTTAAAATATCACCGAAAAGCTTAATAATATACTAACTCATTTATTTTAATGATGATTATTCGCATAGGTGATTTCATAAAAAGGGTGTTAAACAATATATTTAAGCAAAAGAAAAATATTAAATTAGGCCTATACGGCCCTGTTAATTCTGGAAAAACTAGTTTAGCAAACAAAATCTGTGTTGATTGGATCGGAGAAGAAATGGGCATTGTTTCTAGTATCCCACATGAAACAAGAGAGATAAAAATCAAAGAGAAAGTAGAAATAAAATCAAAAAAAGGTAAAAGCATCAGCTTTAATCTTGTAGATACCCCGGGAATAGCGACAAGAATTGATTATGAAGACTTTTTAAAGCATAGGATGTCTGTCAAGGAAGCAAAAAAACGAGCAAAAGAAGCAACAAAAGGTGTCATAGAAGCAATAAAATGGCTTGACAATATGGACTGTGTTTTAGTTGTTTTAGACAGCACAAAAAATCCATATTCCCAAGTAAATTTAACTATTTTAGGAAATTTACAAGCAAGAAACATCCCTGTTTTGGTTATAGGAAATAAAGTAGATTTAAAAAAATCTAACTTGAAAGCCATTGAAGATGCATTTCCCCAATATGAAGTGATTGGAGTTTCAGCATTAAATGGAAATAACATAGAAGAATTTTATGAAAGCTTGTTTAGGGTGATAAAATAATGTTAACTTTGCAGTTTATCCCATACAAAGAAATTAATAATTTGACAACTTCTGGCAAGATTAAGAAAATTTTAGATCTTGTCAAGGAAAACAAAATAGTCCTAGTAGAAGGAAAGCTTAGGTCTAATGAAGAAGCTGCATTGATTGAAAGAACAATGGAAAATGTGACCAAATCATTTAAAGGAATTGAATTATGTACAATTAAAGCAGAAGAAGACTATGGCCTTATCAGCAAGTTTAAAGCTGGTATGGTTAGCTTGTTAGTAGGCAACAGGCAAGGATTTACAATCATCGGTCCTGCAGCTATTATAAAAGAGATTAGAAAAGATCCAACAAAGGTTCAATTGTTCACTGTAGACAAAATAAGAAAAAGGAGGAGATAATGCCTCACCAGTGTGTCAAGTGCAATATAATTTATCCAGATGGTAGTGTTAATCTTCTTAAAGGTTGCAATGAATGTGGTGGAAAGTTCTTTTTCTTTATCAAGGAAAATCAGCTAAAAGAAGCAGAAGAAATAGTCAAGAACCTTACTCCAGAAGAAAAAATCCAGATTGAAAAGGATGTTTTTGAGCTTATAGGCATTGAAGGGGATGAAAGCCCAGTTGTCCTTGATCTTGAATCCATAAGGGTATTAGAGCCAGGCAAGTACCAGCTTGATGTTGTTGAATTGTTTAAAGGGAAACCACTTGTCTATAGGCTTGAAGACGGCAAGTATATAATAGACCTAGCTTCTACATTTAGAAGCAAAAAGAAAGATTAATATATTCTTTAATCAAGGTAATGTGATAATCATTATAAAACAGATAAAAGTTTATATATAAACTCTCTCAATTATATTAAAAAATGAGACTGATAAACAAGCTTAGATTTAAATATTCTATACTTTTCCTAATAATAGGTCTAGTCGTTGGTTACTTTATTGCTTCAGATAATATAAGTTTTAAAAGTATAACTTCAAGCTCAGTTCAAGAAATTCCAGTAAACCCTATAGAAAAAGTTACTGAGACAAAAGAAGAATTCAGTCTAGAAGGCATATTAGGTTTTGCAACAATAACAAGCAGTAATGATGACAAAAATGATTTAATAATCCTTGGTTTTGAAGGCCTAAAGCCATTATCTAATAATCTATATGAAGGCTGGATAGTTGAATTTAAAGACGATGAAGCTATTGCAAAGATAAGCACTGGTAAATTTAATATAGATGAAAACGGTTATATTGTAGATCAAGATAATAAAGTGATAAGCGATGATCCTTTCTCTGCTAAATTTGCCCAAATAGGCAGCAATGATGAAGTTGACTGGCCTGTAAACCTATTAGATTCAAGTAGAGATTACAGGATAGTCATAACCATAGAAAGTAAAGAGCCAGCAAATGATTTCACTCCTTCTGATAATGTAATATTAGCAGGTAAAGTTGAAGAAAGCAAGATTGTTGCATTAAAACCTCTTGTAAAATGAACCTAGATAATATAATTGATAAAGTTGTTGGAGAAGTAAGAAACCATATAAAATTACGAAGATATATAAGAGAAAATAAATGGAATGGACTTGCTCCAGGCGACATTGTTGAACTTGATAATATTAGGTATATGTATATTAGATTGGACCAAAATGGAGTGATTGGAATCCCTATAGTCCCACTCTCATATTTTGTTCGAGCCGATCCTCATGAAACACCTGATACTATTTATTATCTCAATGAAACTTACAAACAATTTGGAGAATCTAGGATTAGTGGACCACGGCAGGTCATACCTCTAAATGCACAAAGATCAGCTTTAAAAAAGGTGGGACATTACTCTCCAAGAGAATGGAATAGAATGGTACAAGAAGCAAAACTATCTGGTAATTCTTAATATGTTAACGTCCAACTCTTCGCCAATTTTTACTTCACAACGCTTCACTAAAAATCAATTCCCCATCAGGAGAAACCTAGTCTAGAATAAATAGAAAACATTAAAAATATTATAATATCAATGCCATTATGGGCAATCTATTTAAGGACTTTTCAATAAACAATGAATCTTTATTTCTTAATGAACATATGTTATCATATGATTATCAGCCAAAGCTTGTTCCTCATAGGGAAAATCAGCAGCATTTCATAGCCTCTTGCATAAAACCATTGTTTGAAAAAAGATCTGGAAAAAATCTTTTTATTTTCGGACAGCCAGGAATAGGAAAAACAGTGAGCTTAATTCATGTATTGAATGAATTGAATGAAAAAACAGATGAGATAGAAACAATTTACATAAACTGCTGGAAAAAGGATACCTCCCATAAGATGGCAATAGAGATATGCCATCAATTAGGCTATAAATTTACCCATAACAAAGGCACAGATGAATTATTTGAAGAAATTAAAACAAGATTGAATAAAAAATCTGCAGTCATAGTCCTAGACGAAGTAGATAAATTAAGTGATTTTCAAACCATATACAATTTACTTGAAGATATCTACAGAAAATGCATTTTTTTCATAACCAATGATAAAAAATTTTTAATCGGCTTAGATGCAAGATTAAAATCAAGGCTTTCATTGTCTGAACTGGAATTTAAGCCATATAATTATGAGCAGACAAAGGATATCCTTAATGAAAGGAAAAAATATGCATTTGTAAAAGATGCATTTTCTCAGGATGCGTTTGAGGTTATTGCTAAAAAAAGCCATGAAGTTCAAGACATAAGAACAGGACTTTTTTTATTACAAGAGTCAGGAAACATTGCAGAAGAAAAATCATCAAAAAAAATAACTTTAGAGCATTCACAAGAAGCAGTATCAAGGCTGAAAAACTACAAGATAAAAATTCCATTAGAACTGGATGAAGAAGAAAAAGAAATCGTTGAGCTTATTAAAAACAATGTAAATAAAGATATTTTAGAAATATATGAAGAATACAAGAAAAAAAATGATAAAAGTATTAGAACATTTCAAAGAAAGATAAAGGAATTGGCAAAGAATAAGGTTATTTTTTTAGACGAAGTTATTTCTAAAAAAGGTGGAAAAACCTATAATTTAAGGTGTGTTGATAAAAAATTAGTTGAATTCTAAAGTATATTTTCTAGTATATTCCTAGACGACACTCGCGACAACATACCCGCAGGATTTATAAATAAATTTTCCTATGAATATTAAGAGTTAAGAAAATTCTTGGCATAGAGCTAATAGTTGAATGAATATAGCGTGAGCTCTATCCTAGAACATATCAAAGGAGGTGGATGATATGGATACAAGCATGAAGACAATAAGCTCATTGCTGAGCAAAACATTAGTAAATCTACCATTAAAAAGAGGTGATAAAAATGAGAGAAAATGATGTTTACATGGAGGAGTTGCTTCAAGAGATGGTTGAAGACGATGAATTGGCTGCATGGGAAGAGGCATTCATGGTAGGATATTTAGAATAAAGACATTTACTTTTATATTCCTCAAAGCCTTGCAGAATAATTTTTCTATTTTTTTTCTTGATTCAACATTTAAAGATAAAAGAATTTGCAAACCGGGATCTCTAGATTAATTTTAAATGTAATTTTCAAAAACCATAAAATAGAAAGTGGACACCAACAAAGAATTTAGAAAAATTAATCATCTGACCAATGGCTAAATATACTTGCTTCTGGAAGATCTTTTTTTTCACAAGATTCCACATAGTTACTGAATAATCCAATGCCTGCTTCAGGATAAGGTTTTTCTTTGGTATCGTCTTCTAACCAATGGCTAAATATGCTTGCTTCTGGAAGATCCTTCATATCTCTCTCAGATAATCTCAATTTAGATTCCAAGCTTCCTGTAGAACTATTCTCCAGCTTTTTCATTGAATGAATGATATTTTCACGTGCTTGTATTTCATATTTGCTCCTAAAAAAATCAGTTAAATATATCTCACTTCTATCTAAAAACCTTTTAAGTATTGCACTTCTTCCTTCTCTATATTTATCTTCAGGAACCCAAGAGTATTCTTTTCTAATATTTTTTTCATATTCATCAAATTCTTGAGGAGATTTTCCAAGTATTGATAAATCAATATCTATCAAAACTCTTGCATCTATTCCATTAGGAACTACATCATGCTTAGTTGCTAATATTAAGTTTTTTACTCTTTTACCTAATGTTTCTGGGAGTTGAGCAGATATACAAACATCATAAGCCAATTGTGCACTTCTTTCTTCATTGTCTTTAGCCCGAGTGTTGTAAATAGCATCATGATACCAAATCGCTAATTCAACTAAATCAGGTTGAAGTCCAAATGGATTTTTTACAGAATCTAACTCCACTAGCAAGTTTTTAACATGATCCATATTATGGTAAAATCTTTGAGGTTCTGAATACATAGAAACTAATTTAGCAAATTTTTCTTCATGAGCTTCTTTTGCTCCAATCCTATTCCATAATGCAGCAAATCTTATTTCCATTTTATCTTAAGTTCTGATAAAATCTTTTATTATGTCGGTAATACCATCAAATTTATAAATATTCCTTAAAATAATTTGGAATTACCTTCATTTTTTTCAGCAATACCAGAAGAAATCATCTGATTTGCCATTCAGGAAATTTCATCATAAATCTTTGTAGATGGTCTTGATTTATTCCAATTGTATAATCACGACTGTTTCCACCAAAAGTAGCAATATGTTTTTCAAGATTTAAATCACATATTCCAGCTCCAATCATTCTATAAGGAACATTGGTTGGTAATGCGGGTATTAATCCATATAGACCAGAAATTTTTGTACATTCCACACCAATTTCTCTAGCAAATCTCTCTAGAATAAATTGATGAAAATCTGTAAATTCTTTAGATTTTATAGAAAATCTTAGATATGGATACTCATCACTATCAAATTGAACTACTTTATAACCTCCTGATTTCTCAGGCCAATTCACAAGCGGATAGTCTACCATTTTTACATTTAATACCACTAACTAATAAGAATAAATTTATAAATTTTATTGTTTAGCTATTATTTTATGACTAAGAAAATAAAGTTAGTAGATATAGTAAGTGGAGAGGATTTTCTTAGAGAAATTCATAGAGCTGCAAGCCTGTCTTATGAACATAACAAAGAGTCTGGATTTAGTGTTTATACAGATGAATCCTTTTCACAACCTTATGTTAATAAGGCTGTTTTAGGAGAAGAACGTACAGCGTCTTCAGATATGATTATAGGTCATAAACATGAACCAAACAGCGGATACCACATACCCTACCTATTCTACAGATTAATACATTTACATTTCCATCCTCCAAAATCAAATCTTCATCCATCACATGGAGATATTTTTGATTATTTAAATGCAAGAATAGCTAACACAAATTTAAGGGATTCTTCTTCAAGCGAGTTTGAAAGAAAAGTATATGAAAAAGAAGATAATACTCAATTAAAAGGGTTCAAAATTGATTATGCTAATCCTATTTCAATGATTGGATTAGTAAGAAATAAACCAGACAATATTGAATTACTGGTGTATCAGGGAATTACAGAAGAACCAATATCAATTTATAAATTCTGTAAATTTGTTTCAAACTATTGCACTAAATTGTATAGAATAAAAGACTTTGAACCTGAAGATACTGAAATTTATGGTTTTCCAACAAGATTTAGATCAACTAAAAAGGTTGTTGAATTTCTAAATGTATCTAAATATTTACGAGCTATTAACGTAAAAATCAAAAATGGAAAATTATCTAGTAAAGATTTAGAAAAATTAAGTAAATTTCAGTTAATACAGACTCAATTTTCAGAGGCATCTACTTTTTAACGTAAATAGTTCTCGTAGGAAAAGGGATTTCTATCTTGGATTTCCTAAGTCTTTTATATATTTCTTCCTTCAGCTTTGATTCAATTGAAAACTTATGATGAACATCATTTATTGGAACAACAAGCCTAAAAGTCAATGAAAATTCCCCCATCTTCATGAAATAAATTCCTATATCCTTGCTATTATCAACAGCATCTTTATCCAAAACCTTAACACAATCCAGCAATAATTTCTTAACCTTGTCAATATCAACCCCATATCCAACATCAACATCAACATTAACCCTTGTCCTAAGATTTGGCAGTGAATAATTTAAAACTCGATTGTTTGCAAGCTGCGAATTTGGAACTATAATTATTTCTTTGTCAGGAGTTTCTATTCTTGTTGTTCTTAATCCTATATCCCTAACAATTCCAGACTCTCCTGACTCCAATTTTATTCTGTCTCCAAGCCCGATAGACTTATCAGAGATAATAGAAGCCCCAGAAAATATATTTTTTAAAGTATCTTGTAAAGCCAATCCAACAGCCAATCCAGCAATTCCCAGGCTTGCAAGTAAAGGGCCTACATCAACTTGATAAAGCCTTAGTATAAACAAGATAAAGATTATAAAATAAATTATCTTAACAGCTCTATTTAAAACTGGAAGTAATTTTTCATCTACTGTTATCCTTATCCTTCTTGTATATTTTCCAAACCAATAGTTTATCAGTATGTTTGTAATCCTATGCACAGGAAAAAACAATACAAATAAAATAAATGCCATTAATAATCTGTTTATGTGCATCAAAATAGATTGATTTATTCCAAGTACATCAATTCCAAACCATAAACCAGCAAGAAATGCTATTGCATAAAATGGCTTTTCCACAGCAGAAAACAACTCATCGTCAAGTGTTGTTTTAGTTTTTAAAAATAAGGTTTTTACTACTCTATCTATTAAAAATATCACAATATAAAGAAACAAGGTGATTAAAAAAAATATTATTAATGCCCTCAGATAGATATTCTGAAATGGTATCAATCCCTTTACAAAGTCTGTTAAGAATATATTCATCAGAACCATAGTTTTTGACTTACTAGTTAAGTATAAAAAACTTTCTTATAACATTATTATATGAAAATCCTGGCGTTCGTTGACCTTCATGAAAACTTGCAAGCTTTAAAGAGAATAAAGGAAAAATCCAAGCTTGCTGATTTAATCATATGTGCCGGAGATATTTCTAATTTTAGCTCTAATCTAAATAAATTCCTGAATGAGTTAAATAACCTTAATAAAGAAACATTGATAATTCCAGGAAACCATGAAATGGACAATGAACTCAAAAAGCTATGTGGCAAGTTTAAAAATCTTAAATATATTCACAAGGATTTCATAAGAAAAAATGGATTTCTATTTTTAGGATATGGCGGCAGCGGTTTTTCAATGGAAGACAAAGAATTTGATAACTTAGCAAAAAAATTCAAAAAAATAATTAAAAAAGACGATAAAATTATTTTAATAACTCATGCCCCTGTTTATGGAACAGCAGTAGATTATTTACCTTGGTCAAAAGAGCATCGCGGAAACAAGTCCATAAGAAAATTTATCGAAGAAGTAAATCCTATTCTTGCTGTCTGTGGTCATTTTCATGAGAACGATAGCAAGGTTGATTGGGTCAAGAATTGCAGGGTTATAAATCCAGGAAAACAAGGAAAATTATTAAGAATAAAATAAAAAAAATAAAGAAATTAGATTTGAGAAGAATTATCTTCTCTTTCTTTTTGCGCTGCTTGCTTTTCTTTTCCTTTTTGCTGCCATAATAAAG
>JACQNI010000030.1 GCA_016203135.1 Candidatus Woesearchaeota archaeon | reverse complement strand
TGAAAAATTGATTATTATTGGTGGATATGCCAGAGGCGATCATGCTGAAAAATATTTAAATAAAATTACTGATTTGCCAAATAATATAGAGATAAAAGGACAGATTAGTGAAAAAGAATTGATTGAGCTATATGCTAACTGTAAGGCATTTATTACAACTGCCTTGGATGAAGACTTTGGCATAACCCCCTTGGAAGCTATGGCGTCTGGAAAGCCTGTTGTTGCTGTAGATGAAGGAGGATATAAAGAAACCATTATTAATAACAAAACCGGAAAATTAGTTAAAGCTGATATTAATGAATTGATTGGAGCTGTTAAAGAAATAAGAAAAAATCCGAAAAAATATAGAAAAAATTGTGAAAAGCAGGCGAAAAAATTCGATTTAAATATTTTTATCAAAAAATTAGAAGTTGAAATAAAAATTCAAGAAAAATAGTATTTTCTGGTTTTGTCTATAATCTCCTTTAAATGAAAATATCCTGTCTTAAAGATTCCAACTTTCGAAGTGCCTGCTTTTCGTGCCTTATAATGCACTGGAATTTCTTTTATCCTTAAATTATTTTTTCTTGCTGCAAAAAGCATATCTAAAGCCGGCCATCCTTTCTCTGTTAGTTTATCCCCTATAAGTATTTTTTTAAAAGCTCTTGCTCCGGAAAAGACATCAGAAAAATGTTTTCTAAGAATAATTGAAGCAGATATTGCAAATATTTTATTTCCTATTTTATGATTAAATGGCATTGCTTCTTTTTCCATTGGATAATAGAATCTTGAAGTGTTAACAAAATCCGCTTCATCATTAAATATTGGTGTAACAATATTTTCTATTTCTGATGGATCAACTGTGTAATCTGCATCTAATGTTATTATTATATCTCCCTTTGCTATTTCTAATGCTTTTAGAATAGCTCCTCCCTGTCCAAGCCTTTCGTTGAAGTGAAGAACTTTAAGATTTTTTCTTTTCCCTGTTAACTCTTGTGCTAATTCTGCTGTTTTATCTGTTCCATCATCGACTACAATAATTTCTGTCTTCCATTTAAATTCGGGGATCTTATTAATGCATGTAACAATATTCCCTTCTTCATTATGCGATGGGATAATTATAGTTAATGAATTTTGTTTCATAGCTAAAATGAAATTATGCATATGCTTGTACGTCTTTGTGTAGATCTGGATTTCGCGGATTAAATTCTTCTGAAAATAAAACTATATAATCTGAATCCGTTAAATGTTCTACTGTATGAAATTCGTATGGTTCCACAATAAAGCAAGAGCCTTTTCCAAATTGATATTCTGATTCCTTCTTGGTTTTTAAATTTTTTATCCTAATTTTTAACTCTCCATCTAAAATATAATGCAGTTCAAAAATGGATTTATGATAATGATTTCCTCTTATAGCCCCTTGATTTGTTCTAACACGATTCATCTGCTTCCATGAAGATGCTTTTACAATTTCTTCCAATGCCCCCCTGCTATCTGAAATTATTATCCTTGAATTTAGTTCTATAATTTCCATTTAAACCTCGATAAAATTTTCTTATTTATAGTTTTAAGTTTTTATATCTTATAAACTAGACTTTTTATTATGCATCTCTTCTAAAGCAGATGATATCGATTTCCATTTCAAGTTAAGCAGATCTTTTATTTTTGAGCTGTCTAATGATGAATCTCTCGGATTTAGGAATGACTCTGGAGCTTCTATTCCATGAATTAAATTTTCATCGTAACTAAATTCTCTTGCAACAAGTTTTGCAAATTCAAACCGGCTTACTCTTTCACTGCCTGCAATATGGAATAACCCTGCTACTCCGAGCTCAATCATATCATCAAGAGTTTTGCATAAATAAGGAAGATAAGTCGGAGTACTGTAAACATCTGTAAATGCTTCTATAGGCTTTTCTTGAGAAAGTTGTGAAAAAACGTAATTCAAAAATCCAGGCTGATTTAAATTAAATAATCCAGCTGTGCGAATAATGCAGTGCCTTTCAAGATCATAAAAACTTTCTGCAGCAAGCTTGCTCCTCCCATATATTGTTAAAGGATTTGATGGGTCTATTTCTGTATAATCTCCTCTTTTCCCGTCAAAAATAAAATCTGTTGAAAAAAAATAAATCTTTGTAGAAGGAAAATGCATCGTTAGAAGTTCTGATGCTGATACATTAACTCGAGCTAATTCTGGATTTTTTTCACATGCTTGTGCTTTTATTCCTGCTGCATGCAATATAAAATCTGGATTATGTTGTCTTGACAAATCTGCAACAGATGCTTCATTAGCAAGATCTACAGCAAGAATTCCTTTTTCATTTTTCTTTCGCGCCACTTTAATAAGGTCATATCTAGAAGAGAAGTATTCTACAAGATTTGAACCTAAATATCCAGATGCACCTGTTATTAAAACTGTTTTCATAATTTTTTTATTTGCTGAATTTCTCTGCAATAATCTTCTGATGGAGGAAGATTAATTACTCCTCTTTCTGGAAACTCGAGCAATCCTTTACAACAAACAGAAGAAGATTCTTTAAACTTTTTGCAATCGTCAATGCCCAAACTTATATCCCCCCTGGTTTCACCTATGACATAACCCAGCCATTCATAGCAGTATTGATTATACTTTGGATCTAACTTGCTACATTCAATTCCTCCTTGTTCTGGATAATACCCATAATACCAGCCATAGGTCCATCCAACTCCCCGATAACAATCTGGTCTGTATTTTTCATCAAATAGACCGCAATCTTCGTCGCTGCTGGATTTTGTTTTATCGAGAAGGTCTTTTAATCCTACAACCCAACCCGCACCTAGATAACAGTTATTTCTGTAAGATTCATTTATTATGTTGCATGTTTGCATAATAAGATTTGGATTATAGCCAATTGCATCAGTTGCTCCGACTCCAATCCATTTATAACAATCCCCCTTATATTGTTCATTGATAATCTTATCACATTTCTCGAATGCTAAATCTGAGTTGAGCTTATTTTTCGAGCCGAAATTAAATCCCAGTATTTCATAGCATAACGGTTTTGGATTTGTTTCTTTTTCAAAACCATGCTCTGAAGAAGCAGAGATTAATCCAATATTGGCAATAATCCCTAAAATTATTAACGAAGCTAAAAACAATATTGATAATTTTCTTTTCAACTTTGAGACCTCAAAAACTGCTATTGCCATAGCTATAAATAAAAATGGAAATACCGGTGTAAGATAACGATATTGTCTGGCATGAACTGCACCATCGATAACAAAATTGCTCACAACGAATATAAAAAAGAAAAATAATATTGTAATTAGCAAAAATATTTGTTTTAAATTAGTATTGCTTATAGGCTTTGATTCAAGCTTTATCAAATTTAAAATATAAGCACGGTTTTTATA
>JACQNI010000037.1 GCA_016203135.1 Candidatus Woesearchaeota archaeon | reverse complement strand
ATAAATCATGAATAAAAAAGAGATTGAAGAACTGAAAAAGTGGGCTGATAAAAAGATAAATCAGGGATATACACTTAAAGACATTAAGGCTGTTTTAGTAGAAAAATATGATAAGAAGACAGCAGAGATTGTTTTAAAAAACAAGAAAGAAAAAGAATCTGATATAGAATGGGTAAAAAAATTTAGGGATACTGAAGAGAAGAAAAAAGATATTAAGTTATATTCAAATCTAATTTCTTATGCATTATTAAGCCTGGTTTTAGCAATCTCTTTTTGGTATAGTGCAAAACAATTTACTTCCATAGAAGGATTAGGCATTAGTTTTGGTGTATTTGATCAGATGAAAGACATTTTTAACATATCTGCTGCATTGTGTTTTTTATCCTTTATAGCTTTTACAATGGTTTTATTATTTAAGAAATATGACATATATAAGAAATATATAAAGGGCAGGTTAAATAGAAAAAATGTTAAATAGCTTTATGATAAATTTAGTCAATAGATTTGCGGAGTTAGCTTTAGCCCCTGTTTATTTTAGTGATATGCTATGGATAATACTTCCACTTATATCAGCGATGATTTTAATAGATATTTATTTTGGAAGATATAAATTTGAAGAACTTGGCTGGAATACTGCCTATGGAAATAGCCTTGTATTAATCTTTGTAAGCTTTGACCTTATGAGATTTTTATATAATAATGATTTAATAACCCCCATTACTTTTCAAAGCGCAATTGTATTTGGATTAATTATTGTAGGGTTATTTTTAGTTATATCTACTTTTTTCCATGTGTTTACTAAAGAGGTTACATTTAATCTTGAAACAGTCACCCCAATAAACATAAGTTCTTATGTAGTTGTTGTTTTGGTTTATTCAAAGGTTCCTTTAGATGTCTATACAGTTATATCTGGGATTTCATTAGCTGTCCTGATTTACTTAATAATTAAACTGATCTGGTTTTTAATGCCTGAAAATTTTGATGCGTAGATCTCTGTGAAATTCTAAGTTTAACAAAAAAGATTGGATTGTTCTATGTTCTAAAGGGAAAGGTTTATATATGTTAATTATACAATAATATTATGTTAGATATAACATAAATTAAAAGGATGAATATTAAACAAAAAATATTGAAATTTTTAATAGAGAATAAAGAAAGAACTTTCAGTATATATGGTCTATCCAAGGCTCTGAAAATAGACTATAAGCTTTTATACATCAATATCAAGAAACTAGAAAAAGAAAGGTCAATAGAAGTAAAAGATTTGAAAAATCAGAAGAGGTGCAGTTTTAACGATATATTTAATGAAGATGTTTTTATAGTTGAGAATGAAAGAAGAAACTACATTCTAAAGAAAAAAGAGTTTAGAGCGATATATGATTATCTGAAAGATATCAATAAGCAATTTATAGTTTTGTTGTTTGGAAGTCATGTTAAAGGAACAGCAACTAAACATTCAGATATAGATCTCCTTTTAATTTCTCCAGAAGAAGATGTAAAAAAGATAGAAGAAAAACTTTCAATCTTGCCTTTTAAAATTCATTTAACACCTATCAGCTATGAATCTTTTATTAATATGCTTAAATCTAAAGAGTTTACTGTTGTAAGCGAAGCTCTTAAAAAGAACATTATATTATTTGGAATAGATGATTATTATCGTTTAATACAAAATGCTAAGTGAAAAAAGAATAAAAGAGGCTGAAACAAATGTCAATTCTTATCTATATGAAGGACTAATTGAAAAAGAGCCGTTCAATAACATTGTCTTTAATGTTTTAATGAACAATTCTAATGAGAGTATAGAGACTGCTAATTTTCTCTTAAACAATAAAAAATCTAATCTCTGGATAATTGTATCTTCTTATTATTCTATGTTTTATATCGCTAATGCAGTTTTATACAAATTAGGCTATAAAGTAGGAGATAAAATCCCTCACAAAGTCACAAGTGATGCATTGATTGTTTATGTAAGAAATAAGCTTAAAGATAACTTGATAGAAGATTTTGAAGAAATGAAAGAGGAAGCCTTACTTATTGCTAAGAATAAGGCTGAAGGATTACTGGAAGACTTTGATTCTGAAAGAAAGAAACGGGGTTTCATCCAATACCAAACAAAAGAAGTTGAGAAAGCCTCAAAAGCTGAAACCTCTTTGAAAAGAGCAAAACAATTTTTATTTGAAATGAATGCTCTATTAAATGAGATAGATAAGAAAAGAAGAATTTGAATAAATAAAATTCTAAATTTAGCAAAAAATGTTTGAATTATTATATCTAAAGTGAAAGGTTTATATGTAAGTTATGCTTACTTTCTTACTATGATGTAAAATGGCTGAAATAATAACTATGTCTTCAAAAGGGCAGATTGTAGTGCCAAAGGGGTTAAGAGAAGAGTTAAGGATAGATTCTGGTACTAACTTTGTAATAGTTGGAAAGGGTGATACTTTAATCTTAAAGAAAATTGAGGTGCCAAAGGTTGATGAAGTATTTGAAAGGATACATAAATTTGGAACAGAATTGGCTAAAAAGAAAGGTTGGAAAGAAAAAGATTTCATTAAGAAAATTAATAAATTTTGATGCATAGAAAGATTTATTAATAAAGTAATTAAAATATTTTTATGTTTAAAAGAGGTGTAAGCCCGTTAATAGCTACTGTACTTCTAGTAGGATTTACTGTTGCAATAGCAGGGGTTTTTATTACATGGGGAAGTGGTTTTGTAAAAGATATTCAAAGTTCTACTCAAGAGGCATCAAAAGAAAAGGTAACTTGCAGCACAAATGTTGGGGTTAAAATAAAAAATGCCTGCATAGAAGGAAGTGATGTCAAACTGCTTATTGAAAATTTTGGAAGCGTTGACATAGTTAACTTTGATGTAAGAACCATAGGAAGCTTAAGTGCAAGCAATGTCCCAATTAGTTCTGGGTTAAATGCATATGATATACAAACATTTAATGTTGCTTTAGATCCAAGTATTGGGGTGTTGGGAAGCGTGGAAGTTTTTCCTGTTGTCAATCTTGCTGGAGAAGATGTCTCATGTGCAAATAATTTTGACAGGAGAAGGGGCATTGAAAATTGCGTTGCTGCTACTGGCTGTACTTTCCCACAAATATCATGCAATAGTATATGTGTAACTCCTGCTTGTTCAAGTAATGCAAATTGTGCAGCAGGACAGACTTGTCAAAATCCTGGAACTTGTAGTGCCCAATGTATAGGTGCTGGAGGAGATACTACAAATCCTACTGTTTCAATAACACCACCTCCAGCTAGTGGAGCTACTGTATCTAGCACAATACAATTAACAGCTGCTGCATCTGATAATGTTGCTGTTGCAAATGTGCAATTTAAACTAGATGGAAGT
>JACQNI010000028.1 GCA_016203135.1 Candidatus Woesearchaeota archaeon | reverse complement strand
GTTTAAAACTTCTTGAAAGAATAATGTTCTTTCTTTCAGGCAAAGGTCTGAATTTTGGAGAGATAGATTCATAAGTTTATCTCCCCATGATAACAGGATGACCTAAAGTTAATTCCTTAAATCTTTTCATATCTTCTGAAATTCTCCACGGAATTTTATCTCCTATTCCAATAACATTATTTTCAGATGCAGCAACAATAATTGTTAAATTCATTTAAACGGCCATGCTCCTTCTTATTGGGGGATGTGATTCATAGTTTTCTAATTTAAAATCTTCAAAAGTCAATCTATCAAAAGATTTCTTGGCGATAATTAATTTCGGCAATGGTTTTGGCTCTCTTGATAATTGTTCAAGAATTGCTGTAACATGGTCATATTTTTCTTCATTTTCATCTTTAGGAGAATTTTTATCAATCCAATCTAAAATTTCTAAGTAATCGCTTTTGTTATTGACATTTCTAATTTTCTTTTGCAGTTCTTTTAGATTTTGTTTATGCCATTGTCCTCTTTTATTTAATCCTGTATAAAAATGGGCGTCTCCAAAACTATGAATAAATGTTTTTGGCGTTAAATCTAATTCTTGAGCAATAATTTGTGTAAGCATTGCATAACTTGCAATATTGAATGGAACGCCTAAAAATTGGTCGCAGCTTCTTTGATATAATTGCAGCTCTAATTCCCCGTCGTCATTTGAAGTCATTTGATACATTACATGGCATGGTTCAAGAGACATCTTTGGCAAATCTCCTGGATTCCAAGCGCTAACTAAATGTTTTTTTCCAACAGGTTTTTTTCTCATATTCTCTAAAACATTTCCTAATTGGTCTATCTCTATAAGCTCTTTTTTATCTTCATCAAAATATTTACAAAATCTCCATTGCGCGCCATAAATTGGACCCGCATCCCCCCATCTTTTTGCAAATTCCGGATCTTCTTTTATTCTCTGAGCATATTCAATCATTGCTTCATCCCAATCAGGAGAATATTTGATTATATTTTCTTGAAAGATTTTTTCTTTTACCATTTCAGACAGATTATTTTCAAAAGCATTTCCTCTCCAAATTGGAACTCCATTAGTTTCTAAATATTCTATGTTTGTATCCCCTCTTAAAAACCAAATAAGTTCGTGAATTATTGATTTTGTTGCCATTTTTTTTGTTGTTAGCAGCGGAAAACCTTCTCTTAAATCATATGAGTTTTGATAGCCAAACAAAGATATAAGTCCGGATCCCTTGCTTCCCTGTTTAAATCCAGAACGTTCAGAAATAAAAATCTCCCTGCAATGTTCAAGATATTGTTTAACCATTTTATTTAAATTTAATTTTATTTTATAAAGATGATTGTGTTTTGAAATAATCTTTTATTTAATTTATCTTTCTAATTAATGCAAAAAAACCTTCTGTATTGCGCATTTCTTTAATCATTTGATAGTAATCTCTTGTTTTTATTTGGGAATCGCTTGGGTCTATTAGCTGTATTTGCGGATATTTGAAATCATAAAAAAGATGCAAATGATCTTTTATCCCAACTAAACCATGATTTTGATTTTTTTTCATATCTTCTAAAATTGATTCAGGTTCATTAAAAGGAGTTTCATTCCACCAATAAAAATCATAATCAAAACCTTCACTTTTAATAAAATTTTTTATTTTATTATCATCAACTCTAAAACCATTTTTAGCAGGAGTTAAATTTTTGGCAATTTCATTTTGAGATTTAATGATTTTATGTTCTAAAAAAATTCTTTGCAAAACCGCGCAAACACAATAATTATTCTTTTCCTGAATTGTCATTTTAATTCTGAATTTCTATTTTTCCGCCGCTGGTAACTCTTCCGCCCTGATGTTGCCCGGAATATGCGCGTTTAATTTCCCCAACAACTGCCTCATATTCAACACTGAACATTCTCGCGCCAAGTTCAAAATGAAAATCCTGATTTCCTAAATTTTTAATTCCAAAAGTTAATTCTCCCTTATATCCCGGATTAGTTCCTGTAAAATGCAAACTTACTCCTCCTCTCTGCAATGAACTTCTTGGAGAAATTTTTGGAATTAAATATGCTTCCGGAAAACTCTCATCATATTTTATTTTTTCAGCTGGGGCGTGAATTATTTCCAGAGTTGTAACCAAAAAATACTCTCCTGGTTTTATTGTAAATCTTTTATTTCCGTCTTTTTTAATATCTCCGATTGTTTCTGTTTTTGAGGAATATCTTTCCTGAACCCCTAATAAACTATCTCCGATTATTTTATGAATCTGGCCAATTCTTAAATCCAAAACACTTCCTTCAGGATTAGTTAATTCTCTTTCAGAAAGCCCTTCAACTAAATTATAT
>JACQNI010000025.1 GCA_016203135.1 Candidatus Woesearchaeota archaeon | reverse complement strand
GTAATTATAATCCTTTAATAGTCTTGGAGTTATTTTAGTAAGATAATCTTTAAAATTTTTGAATTCCTCCTCATTTGATATCTTTTTAGACCAACTTTTGATTGGATTTAAAAGCTCTTTTTTAGATACCTTGTAGGAAGGTAGTTTATTTTTAAAGTTTTTATCTCCATGTAGGATAACCATATCTGATTTCATTGTGTTGATTACTGATTTCCATTCTCTTTTTAGCAAGTCAGATAAACTAATGTAATTTAAATTATGGATAAATATTTTTTCTTCTCTCTTTTTTGGTTTTTTTGTGATTGTTTCAAAAATAATTGTCTTAAATCCATTGTCATTTAAATTTTTTTTAAGATGGGAAATAAATTTTTTATTTGTATTTTTGTCAGAAATTGAGATAATGTCTAAATCTTTAAAATTAGAATTTCTCTTACTGAGAATAGAACCGAATATAGCTATTAATTCAATTTTTTTAATCTCTTTAAATTTTTTTATAGAATCTTTAAGTATCTTTAAAACTTTATCTCTCATATTTATATAGAGATAAATGCTTATTAATAAGCTTTTTGTGATAAATTCCTTAAAAATTTGCAAATCTATTATTAATTATATGAACATCATTTAAGGAATTCTATATTTTTTATACTCCCTTTGACAATTTCAATAATGGCTCCTTTCCCCACATTTGCTGCGCCCGGATTTATTATGGTTGTTTTTTTTATTTTGTCTCTTCCAGATGATTCATGTATATGGCCTCCCAAAGCTAAAATTGGTTGGTACTTTGTAATAATTCTTTTTGCTAATTTAGAGCCAAAATGTTTTCCTCTTACTTCTTTATGGGCATGTTTTCCTATTTTGTCTAATTTGGTATTGTAAGGAACATTATGAGAAACAAAAATAACTTTATTATTTTTATTTTCTTTTTTAAATTTTTTAAATAATCCTTCAATGATTTTCTTATGTTTTCTAAATGCTTTACTTTTAACTTTCCCGGGATGGCTGTGCCCCCTCATTCCAATAAAAACATAATCTTTAAACTTTAGTGCTCGATAGTCAAGTCTTTTTATATTTTTATAATTCTTTAATCTTTTTGTTAATCTATCCTTTTTATCAAAGTTTGGCATTGATTTTTTAGTTTTCTTCATAATGTCCATAATATCATCTGGAGAAGGCCAATCAATATTTCCAAGAGTAGTATAAATAGGCACTTTAAGTTTATTTAATTTGTTTAATGCGTTTTCCGCTAGTCTTAAATCCTTAGAAACTAATTCTTTATATTTTTTCTTTCCTATAACCTCCCAGAGTTCAACATCTTTTCGATAACAATGTTTAAACCAGATTTTTCTGTAATGAAAAGGAGGATAATCACCAAGGGAAACAACTAAGTTTATATTCTCTTTATCAATTATTTTATTAAATTTTTTTGAGAAATTTCCGTGAAAATCTCCTATAACTAATATTTTCATGTTATTTTTTAAGTTTTTTCTGTTTATATTTTATTTGTTAATTTTTGATATATGTTTATATCCATAAAAACCTTTGATGTTTTTACAGCAATTCCTTTTTCTTGTTCTAGCAGTTCTTTGCTAGTTGCTTCTGAATAACCAAGACCAACCAATTCATTTTTTAAGGTCAGAACTGCAACCAAATCTTCTTTTTCTATGTCAGAATTTAATTTTGATATACCGCCAAAGTATAAAGAAGAGCCATGACATAGGCTATCGACAGCAGAATCAAAAACCCAGATCTTTGGCAAGTGTTGAACTGCGAATTCTATTGGCTTTATTATTTTTCTTAGTTCTTTATCATCACCTTCTTTGTAGAAGACATAAGCATCTTGCAAGTCATGCAAGGAATACATTTCTTTGTCTGTAAAAGGGCCGGCTTTTGTTCTTATTAATTCCTGCATATGTGCATCTGTATTTAGTCTTTTTCCAAAATCATGACAATATTTTCTTATATAAGTTCCTGCTTGGCAGCCAATCTTGAACAAAACGTCTTTTCCTTTTATTTCAAGAATGTCTATGTAATAAATTTCTCTGGTTCTTAATTGTCTTTTAACAGCGCTTTTTATTGGAGGCATTTGCTGAATCTTGCCAATGTATTCCTGCATTGCTTTTCTTATTTTTTCTTCGTCTATATCTGAGTGTAAATGCATTATACAAACATATTCTTTTCCAGATTTTAACAATGCTTGAGCTATTCTTGTCGCTTTTCCAAGGGCTACTGGCAAAATACCGGTTACATTGGGATTTCTCTTATTTATCTAGAGTCCCACCATGACCAGCTTTGTCTATATGAAGTATTTTTTTAACATAATCTGCAACTTGATGTGAAGTCGGCCCTTGTGGTTTGTTTATTGTTAATACTCCATAATTTAATAGCTCTTCAGTAGATCTTTTTTCTGGTATTACACCAAAACTTGGATCTGTTTCTGACTCTTTTCTTGTTAAAATTTTTAGTTCTCTTTCAAATGGGAGCTTTTCCATAGAACTTAGTTGATAAAAAGTTATAAAAGATTATCTCTTGCCTGTTTCACTTATTACTTTTTCTTTTCTAGAAGGTTTTTTTCCTTTTTCTACTTTTATTTTTTCTTCTGGATGATGCTCTAGCTTTGCATGCTCAAGAACTTCTTTTTTTTCTAGCTCTTCTTCTTTTAATTCTTCTTTCTCCTTTTTCTTTTCCTTCTTTCCTTTTTCTTTTAATGGATCTTCAAAAACTGCATTTGGCAAATCTACTTTTACAAAACTTGGCTCATCATATCTTATAGCTTTGACCCTTATTTTATGAGGGGGATTTTTTCTGCCATGCTTTAAAACTTCTTCATTTAACATAGAACCAATTTTTACTGTTGGATTTTTCATATTTTTGCTTATGAAAGTTCTTATTGTAGAAATAACTTTTTTACTTCTTTTATACCTTGGAGCCTTAAGGAATTTCTTTCTTAAGGGTATTGTGTATAGTCTTTCAAGATTTGCCATTTTTAACTTTTTGTTCTGGTTCTTCTCCAACTTCTTTTAACATAAGTATGCCTTCCAGGATGAACTCTGTTTCTTCTATAGATTTTTGCAACAGTCCAAAAAGGGGCCCATCTAGTTTGGCTAGATTTTTTTCCCAATCTTAATTTCTTTGCTAAAGGTTTTTTGCTCATTTTTTTATTTTAAATTCCTTTTTGTTTTGATCTAATTCTCGTAGTAAATTTTTTAACTCTTCATCTGTCAATTTTCTTTTAATCTGACCTGATTGAGCTGCTTGGGCAATGATAATTGTTATCTGCATTGCCTTTTCTTTATGAGCAAGCTTTAAATTATTATATCTTGATAAAGCTTCTTTTGATAAATATTGCTTTGCTATGTTTTCAATTTGGTCTATTTGATCTTGAAGCTGTTTTTCTTGTAATTGTTCTTCCTGCATTTTCTCAAGATTTTTTTGATTTAAGTTCATCTTTTTCCAATAAGCTTTTTCCTTTGTTTGTTATAATCCTGCCTTTGCGAAGACCCTTTTTTGATTTTTCTATTAAGCTTGCCTCTTCGAGTTGCTGTAAAACTGTTCTTATCACTTTTCCAGAACCTTTGTAGAATCTTTCTGGTTTATGACCTCGATTCTTTTTACTACCATACTTTGTTCTTAATTTACTAACTCCGATAGGGCCCATTAAGTATACTTTTCTTAAAACTGATGCAGCTCTATAGTACCACCAATCATTATCTACTGGGGGCCTTTCTTTTCCAGCTCCTGTCTTTACGAAATAACTCCATTCCGGGGCTTTAAGCAATGTTTTTAGCTTTGAAGCTGTTTTGTTTACTACTTCTTGCTGATCTTTATCATAAATTGACATAGGAAACTTTTAAAGAAGTAGGTTTAAAAAAGTTTTGCTTTTAAATTATTTTGCTAAAAATTTATATATTGTTTTTGTGAAATTTTATTCAAAAATGTATGATAATTTAGCAAAGTTAAAACTTGTTAGGATTGGAAATCCTGTATCTGTTGGGGGCTTAGAAAGGCTTGGAGAGAAAGCGATCAAGGCTTCTAATAATGTTGTAAAGAGCTATAAGATAATCCAATACGATAAATCTTTTTTTGAGACTGAAGGGATAGAAGCACGTATATTAACTGATGCCCTAAATGAAGAAATAGGCGGGCATATTTTGGGTGTTATTGAAATGGATTTATTTGATTCTGATGGAGATAGTTTTTATGGTTGTATGTTTGGTGCTAAAAATTTAAAAAACAATGTGGCTGTGGTTTCTACTAAGAGAGTATTTACACAAGATTCAGATATGTTAAGCGAGAGGGTAATAAAGATTGCCTTACATGAATTAGGACATAATCTAGGATTGAAACATCATTATAATTATATGGGATTAGAAAATGGATTATTATGCCCTATGGCGAAAGGCAATTATAATAAATATGGCGAGAGGGGATATGTTTTAGCTATAATTGATTCAAGGGGATATGAATTTTGTGAAGATTGCAAGAAAGTTTTAAGGGTTTATAATTCTATATCGAATCAGTTATCCAAATAATCCAGAGCCTTTTTCTACATTGATTATGAAAGCTCCGTTTTCATAAGGTTGGTTATCTTTCTTAACTTCAACTGCATATTGGACAGAGTTTAAACCTGTTGTTAAGGGAGCATCGCTTACTGCAGCTATAACTATTGGGATTGTTATGCTGTCTCCCGAGTTTAAGTTAACTGAATATGTAGTAGTTGCACTAGTTAGCACCATTTTAGCTGCAACTTGGGTTTCTGGAGGGGACCCAGAGCTGATGATCCTTTTTAATTCAACTCTAAATTGACCTGTGTCTCCGTCGTTACCAACAATAATATTTTGTTTTACTGTTTGGCCTTGTTTTACTGTTACAACAGAAGGAGTTACTAGCCTAGCATCTCCTTGTCCTAGTCTTCCAATTTGAGCTTCAGCTGTTCCAAAAGTATTATCACTTAATTCGTTTAATTTTCCAAAAATGCCTCGAACAAAAACTAAACCAAGAGTAAGCAAAGTTATACCAATTACCACTATTACAATTGTGTTAATAGAAAGTTCTAAAGCACCTCTTTTATTTATCATATAAGGTTATTTTAGAATAATTTGTATTTAAATGTTTCTAAAATTGGCCTTTTTATAGAAATAATTTTAAACTATTTTATATTCCTTCTATATATGAGGAGGCTATCTGGCGAGGATGAAAAAATAGCACTTGAATATATGGCTGAGGCTGCCAAAGTAGCTTTAAATTCAACTTGTCATGATTCCAGATGTGGATCTATTATTGTAAAATATGGAGAAATAATTGGAAAAGGTTTTAACAGCCCACCAGGGAATAAAGAAAACCAAAGGAGATGTGACTATTCTAAGGATTCTTATCATAAGAAAATAACTGATAAGACTTGTTGTGTTCATGCTGAAGAAAGGGCCATAATTGACGCTTTGTGCAATAACCAATTAAAAATTGTTGGATCCAGTTTATATTTTACTAGAATTGATGGGGATGGAAATTTATTAAAATTAGGGAATCCCTATTGTACTATCTGCAGCAAAATGGCTTTGGATGTTGGAATTGAAGAATTTATTTTATATCATTCAGAAGGCATTTCTATTTACAATACTGATGAATATAATTCCATTTCTTTTAATTATAGGTAAAATGGGTCGACGGGGATTTGAACCCCGGACACCTACGGCTTCAGCGTAGTACTCTCCCAGGTTGCTCAAGCAATTCCTTATGAAAGGCTTTCTGAGCTATCGACCCATGGTTAACTTTATTTTTACTTTCTTTAAATATATTTCGCATTTTTATTAACTTTCGATAAGAACCGAAAAACTTGCGATAAATTTTCAGTAAAATATAAAAACAAGCTTAATCTTTTATATTGATGGTTTCGAAATCAAAATATTTAACTGGGGTTACCGGGGTTATATTTACTGTTATTGGAGCATTTATTTCCATACCTTTTTTTCTAAATGAGCATTATCTTGTTGGCGGCATTGGGACTGTTTTAGTTGTTATTGGCCTTATACTATTTGCAATTGCTTTTGGGGATTAAAATGTTGTCAGACAATATAAAGAAGAATTTATTAGATATTAAACATCAGAGATACCTGCAATATTTTAATACTTCTATAATAATTTCTTTTACATATATTATAGGAATTATAATCGGGTTTATAACAAAACAAATAAACTATTTAAATCCATCACAAATAGCTACTACTATAATAGCAACTATAATAGTGTTTGCAATTCTTGTTGTTTCCCTTATTCATTTTCATAAACAATTAAAAGTGATTGTAGAAGAAATAAAAACCCTAAACCTGTAAAACCATCAAATTTAAATAGAATTTCTAAATAAAAGATATATGGAAAAGATCTATGATTGGAAGAAGTCTGAAAATGAACTGCAGAAGCTTTGGAATAAAAATAAGATATATGCATTTGATGTAAAAAATAAGAAAAAAATTTATTCTATAGATACGCCGCCGCCAACAATTTCTGGAAGCATACATATGGGCCACGCTTTTTCTTATACACATGCAGATATAATTGCAAGATACAAGAGAATGAATAATTTTAATGTTTTTTATCCATTTGGATTTGACAACAATGGACTGCCTACTGAAAGATTAGTTGAAAAGGAAAAAAATGTTCAAGCAAAAAAAATGCCCAGGGAAGAATTTAACAAATTATGCCTGCAGGTATCTAAGGAATATGAAAACAGATTTAAAGAGTTTTGGGGAAATCTTGGATTAAGCGTTGACTGGAACTTATTATATTCAACAATAGATCCAAGAGTTCAAAAATTAAGCCAGAGATCTTTTATTGAATTGTATAAAAAGAAAAGAGAATATAGAAAAGAAGCTCCGACAATTTGGTGTCCTGAATGTCAAACGGCTATTGCTCAAGTTGAACTAGAAGATAAAGAATTGAGCTCGACTTTTAATGATATTTTATTTGAAGTAGAGGGCAAGCATATAACCATAGCAACAACAAGACCAGAATTATTATCTAGCTGTGTTGCTGTTTTTGTACATCCTGATGATGAAAGATATCAATATTTAATCGGCAAGGAAGCAAAAGTGCCTTTGTTCAATTATAAGGTTCCAATTTTAGCTGATAAAAAAGTAGATCCAGAGAAAGGGACTGGAATTGTAATGTGCTGCACTTTTGGGGATTTAGCTGATATAGACTGGTGGTATGCTTATAATTTACCTTTGAGAATTTCTATAAGGAATGACGGATTTATGGAAAAAATAGCTAGAAAATATGAAGGCTTGGCAATCAAAGAAGCAAGAAAACAAATAATTGAAGACCTAAAAAAAAATAAATTATTAACTTCACAGAAAAGCATCAAACATAGCGTTAATGTGCATGAAAGATGTGGGATAGAAATAGAATTTTTAGTTACAAAACAATGGTTCATAAAATACTTGGATTTGAAAAAAGAATTTTTGGTTCTTGGAAGGAAATTAAATTGGCATCCGAAGCACATGAAAGTAAGATATGACAACTGGGTTTATGGATTGCAATGGGATTGGCTAATTTCAAGGCAAAGATATTTTGGGGTTCCATTTCCTGTTTGGTATTGCAAGAAATGCCATGAAGTTATTTTAGCTGAAGACAAGCAATTGCCAGTTGATCCTTTAATTGATAAACCAGGTAAAAAATGCAAATGCGGAAGCAAGGAATTTATACCTGAAAAGGATGTAATGGACACTTGGGCAACTTCTGCTTTGACTCCATATATAAATTCTAAATGGAAAGAAGATCAAAAAACATTTAAGAAAATATTTCCTATGAACTTGAGACCTCAGGCTCATGACATAATCACTTTCTGGCTTTTCAACAGTGTTGTTAAATCTTATTTGCACAATAAGAGACTCCCTTGGAAGGATGTTGTTATTTCAGGACATGGCTTAGATCAACATGGAAGGAAAATGTCTAAGTCAAAAGGGAACATAATAAATCCAATTGAATTGCTTGAAAAGTATCCTGCAGATGCAATGAGATATTGGGCAACAGGATCAAAGCTAGGGGATGACTTGGCTTATCAGGAAAAGGATGTTGAAACTGGAGTAAAGACAATAATAAAACTATGGAATGCTTCAAAGTTTTCTTTTTCTCATTTAAATGATTATAAAAAGGAAAAAGTCAAGCTAGAGTTTTTTGACAAGTGGGTTTTATCCAAATTAAATAGAATAATAGATGAATCTACAAAAGATCTTGAGAAATATGAATATCATAAGTTAAAAATATTAATATCTGGTTTTTTCTGGAGCACTTTTAGTGATAATTACTTAGAGATAATTAAGGATAGGTTATATAATCCTGATAAGAGGGGAAAAGAATCCAGGAAATCTGCTCAATATACTTTATATCATTCTTTGTTAAGCATATTGAAGCTATATGCACCAATAATGCCATTTATAACTGATGAGATATATATGAGTTATTATTCGGGGAAAGAAAAGACCAAGTCAATACATATTTCTGACTGGCCTAAATCTGATAAGAAAATGATGGATAATAAAATTGAGAAGATTGGAGACAAGGCAATTGAAGTAATATCTGATGTCAGGAAATTCAAGTCTGAAAATAACAAGTCTTTAAAGGCTGAAATGATTTTGACATTAGATAAAAAAGACCAGAAGGATTTTAAGGATTTATTGAATGACTTAAAGGCTGTTACAAATGCAAAAGAAATTAAATTTGGAAAATTTAAGGTAGAATTTTAAAATGAAATTACAAGATAGAGTAAAACTCAAGAAATTTATCAATGAATTAAAAAAGATAAGAGGAAGGCATACTGAATTAGTTTCTGTTTTTGTTCCTAAAGACTATGATTTAAACAAAATAAACCAGCATTTGGCAGAGGAACAATCAACAGCACAAAATATCAAGGACGCTAGGACTAGGAAGAACGTTATAGACAGTTTAGAAAGATGCATAAGGCATTTAAGATTGTACAAAAAAACTCCTGAAAATGGCCTTGCTTTGTTTGCAGGAAATGCTTCTGAGAATGAAAGCAAAATAGACATAAAAGTCTGGAGTCTTGAGCCTCCTGAGCCTTTGAATTTTAGATTGTATAGGTGTGATCAGACTTTTTTACTTGATCCTTTAATAGAGATGCTAGAGACAAAAGAGATTTTTGGATTGATTGTTTTAGATAGAAGAGAAGGAGATGTTGGAACATTAAAAGGAACAAGAATTGAAAGCATTGTTCATATGACCTCTGGTGTTCCTGGAAAGACGAAGGCTGGGGGGCAATGTGTTATGCCAGATACTTTAATTACATTATATAATAATAGTAAGATTTTATTAAAAGATGTCAAGGAAGGAGATTTAGTTAAGTCTTATAATTTTAAAACAAAAAAATTTCAACCATCTAGAGTTCTGAAAAAATGGGATGTTAAAAAAGATAAGACAATTGTAATTAAAAATGGGAATAAAATTTTAAAATGTTCTGAAGATCATTTAGTATTTATTGGAAATCCTAAAACAAAATATGCAAACGAATTAAAAACTAATGATGGTTTATTACATGATGACTTAAAAATATTTAAAATAGATTCGTTAAAAATAAATAAAAAAAATGTAAATATGATAGATATAGAAGTAGAAAATAAAAACTTCATAGCCAACGGTCTAATTGTACATAACTCAGCAGCCAGATTTGAAAGGTTAAGAGAAGGGGCTGCTAAAGAATTTTATAGGAGAATTGGGGAAGCAGCAAACAAGGCTTTCTTGGAGATGAAGGATTTAAAGGGAATTTTAGTTGGAGGACCTGGACCAACTAAGGAAGAGTTTTTAGAAGGCGGTCATTTAAATGAACAGCTGAAAAGGAAAGTTGTTGCTATTGAAGATTTGGGATATACTGGGGATTTTGGATTACAAGAATTAGTTGACAAAAGCCAGGAAGCTTTAGTTAATTTAGAAATAACAGAAGAAAAATCAATATTGAATGAATTTTTTACATTGCTTGGGAAAAATGAAAATATGGTTAGTTATGGAGACAAGGTTGATCATGCTTTGGAAATGGGGGCTGTTGATAAATTACTGCTATCTGAAAACCTGGATGAAAAAGAGATTGAGAAATATGAAGAAAAAGCGCTTAATTATGGAACTAAAATCGTTATAATTTCCGTAAATACAAGGGAGGGAGAACAGCTAAAGACTATTGGGGGCAAGGCTGCTTTGTTGAGATATCCTATTTAGCAATCTTTAAAAACTTTATATATATTTTAGTTTTATGGAAGATACAAAGAGAAAGATAGAAGCTATCCTATTTGTTACAGGAAGATTCATGGATGTAGAAGAAATATCAAAACTATGCAACATAGGATCTACTGGATTGGTTAAAGATGCAATAAATGAATTAATGAAAGAATATGAGAAAAGTAGTTCTGCTTTGCAGATATTTGAAGAAAACAACAAATGGAAGCTAAACATAAAAAAAGAGTTCAATTATTTGACAACAAGCTTATTAGACAATTCTGAATTAGATGCTTCTACAACAAAAACACTTGCTTTGATTGCATACAAAAATCCAGTATTACAATCTGAAATAATAAAGATGAGGGGAAATGGGGCTTATGATCATATAAAGGCCTTAAAGGAGCAAGAATTTATAACCTCTGAAAGACAGGGAAGAACAAGGACTTTGAAGTTAACATCAAAGTTTTTTGATTATTTTGATTTGGTTGAGAATGAGATTAAATTAAAATTTGCAGAACTCGAACAAAAAAGCGGTAATAAGGATGAACAAAAATAAAATAGTCATATTAATATTTTTGTTGACTTTAATTTTTAGATTATATTTTGTCTTTACAACGCCTCATTTCGCAGATGACAATGCATATTACAACATGAGGCAGATAGATAATATATTAGAAAATAACAAGCCAATATTTGAAGATGATTTGAGCTATTCTGGCAAGGAACAATTGTTTTCACCAATATTTTACTATTTCATGTCTGTGTTTGTCTTTATTTTTGGAGATATTGCCTTGAAGGTTGTACCAGAAATTTTAATATCATCATTAGTAATAATAGTTTACTTAATAATAAAGTCAATAACAAATGATGACAAGGCAATATTATTTTCTTCTTTTATTGCAGGATTTATTCCTATATTAATAACAAACACATTGAACAACATAAGTGTTTATTCTTTAGCCTTGCCCTTGACTTTTTTGACATTGCTTGCGTTTATAAGACTAGAAAACAAGAGATACCTTAACTTATTTGTTATTTTATCTGTTTTACTGCCTTTAGTACATCCTATAGCTTTTATTTTATCATTATCTTTTATATTATATCTTTTGATTTCTAAGAGCGAAGATGTAAAAATAATAAATCTAAACAAGGAAGCAATATTCTTTTTTGTTTTTGTAACATTGTTCATTGAATTTTTAATATATAGAAATGCGTTTTTAACACAGGGATTTAATACTGTATGGCAAAACATACCTGATAAAATCTTGGATAGGTATTTCATAAATATAAATCTTGGAAAAATATTGCTTGGCTTGGGCATAATGCCTTTATTGTTTGCATTGATAGGGGTTTACTTTGGAATATTCAGGCAAAGAAACAATGTAATGGTATTGTTTTCAAGCATGCTTTTGAGCATATTGCTTATTTTATCATTTAAACTTATAAACTTTGAAATTGGGGTTTTGTTTTTGGCAATAACAGTAACAATATTGTCCTCTGTTGGATTTGAGAAGTTTTTCAAGTACATAGAGATAACCAAAATGGCAAATATAAAAAACTACATCATGATGTTTTTGTTCTTGATAGTTGTATTGACTTTAGTCTTGCCGGCTTATGTCAATGCAAAGAATGTAATAAAGAATGGATTTAATGATGATGAATTTAATGCATTGAAATGGATAAAAGAAAATACTGAACAAGATGCTGTAATATTTTCCTCTGTTGATGAGGGCAACTTTGTAACTACAGTATCAAATAGAAAAAATGTAATGGATGAAAACTTTTTACTGGTAAAGAACATAAATGAAAAATATAATGATGTAGAAGAATTTTTTACAACTACATCTATAGCAAAATCTGTAAATATAATGAGCAAATATAATTCTGATTATGTTTATATAAGCGACAGAACAAAAAAGATTTATAATAGGGAAGGCTTTAGCAATTTAGAAGACAAGACTTGTTTTAGAGAGAGTTATAATGGAAATGGAGAAAAAATATATAAACGCAGGTGCTGATTTAATCAGTGTTTTATTTGTTGTTATTCTTTCTGCTACTTTATTGTTAATTGTTAATCTGCAGAGGGGGGAATTATTAATAGGAGATGAAGCTTATTATCATCTAAGGATTGCAGAAAATCCTTTTATGACTTATGATCAATTAAGCTTTTCTGGAAGAAATCACATATTCAATGCATGGCATCTCATGCTTAATATATTTTCCAAGTCATTTGGAATTACTTTAGAAAATGCATCCAAAATACTTCCGATGATATTTGCTTTAGCTTCCTTGGTTGTTTTTTATTATTTGTTAAAAAAAACTGGCTTGAGCTTAAGGGCTAGGATATTTTCATGTATAATATTAGCATTGTCGCCGGCTTTTATATATGCAGGAACTGTTTCAAATGATTTTATTGTTCCTGTTTTTTTATTATTATGTGCTTTTTTACTGCTTTTATATAAAAAAAGCTTTTTTTCATATCTGCTTATATTAATTGCGCCTTTTTTTGGAATATTTCATGGAATAATCACATTACTTTTTACTGCAATTATTGGATTTAGATATGGGCTAAAGAGATCATACTTTATTTTAGCAATATTGCTTTTCATGATAATCTGGCCGTTTATATTGAATGGAATTCCAAGCATCGAATTCAATAATCTATCTTTTATCCAAGAGTTTATATCTGATTTTGGCGGGATTTATGGAATAAGCATATTTGCAGTGTTCTTATCATTTTTTGGACTTTCGAGATTATGGGAGAAAAAATACCAAAATTTTATAATATACTTGTCCTTAGTTTTATTAGCTATACTTGCTATATTCAACACAAAATCACTGCTATACTTGAACTTTATCATAGCATTTCTGGCTTCATTGGGATTAATAAAATTGATAAGCATGAAATGGGAAAGCGATTCAATAAAAACATTATCATTACTTATAATTTCCATAGGCTTAATATTTTCAACAGTTACTTATATGAATCAGATAAAAGATAAAAATCCGAATCAAGGCACAATAGATGCAATGAATTTTTTAAGAGAAAACAGCAACAAGGATGACATTGTCTTGTCTTATCATTCAAATGGACATTTTATAAGCGCTTTATCTGAAAGAAAGAATTTTATGGATGGTGAGTTCTTCTTTGCGCCAGGTTTAAGGGAAAGAAATGAAGATTTTTACAAATTGATGTATACTAAGGACTTGAAGGAAGCAATAACATTAACCAAGAAATATGGAATAGACTATATCTATATAGACCCTGAAATGAGGGGAAAACTATGGAATCAGGAAGATGAAGGAATATTATTCTTGCTTAAATTTAGCACAACCTTTAAAAAGATATACAATAAAAATGGTTATGAAATATATGGGGTAGAATAATTATGATACCTTTTAGCGTTTTAGTTGTTTGGCTGTCTTATGTCTTTTTTCTTTACTTGATAATCTTCTGGCTTTTAGTCTTTTTGGAAAAAAATATAGTTGAAACTGAAGAAAAAATGGAGATATATCCAAAAGCTACAATTGCAATTCCAGCTTATAATGAAGAAAAAAATATTTCTGAAACAATAAATTCTGTGTTAAGGCTTGATTATCCCAGGGAGAAGTTAGGGGTTATTATTGTGAATGATGGAAGCACTGACAAGACAAAAGAGATTGTAGAAAAAACCATAAATGAAAATCCTGGATTTAATATAAAACTGATAAATCAAAATAATCATGGAAAAGGATCTGCATTGAATGCAGCCTTAAAAATAGCTGATGGAGAATTTTTCACGACAATGGATTCTGATTCAATTATAAGGGAAGATGCATTGAAGAAAGTAATACCAAGATTCAAAGACAATGATGTTGCTGCGGTTTTACCCTTGATGAAGGTATTCAATCCTAAAAACTTATTGCAGAAAATACAATGGTGCGAGTACTTGGTAAATTTATTTTACAAAAGATTAATGTCAATATTAGACTGTGTGCATGTCGCTCCAGGACCTTTTAGCACATACAGAAAAGAAACAATAGAGAATCTTGGAGGTTTTGATGAAAAAAACTTGGTTGAGGATTTGGAATTAACATTAAGATTGCAGAAAAACCATTACAAAATAATACAAGTATTTAACACAGAGGTTTATACAAAGGCTCCAGGGACATTTAAGGCATTTTACAGGCAAAGAAATAGATGGTATAAAGGGACATTTCTTAATGCATTAAAATATAGAAACATGGCATTCAATAAAAAATATGGAGATTTTGGATTTATACAAATGCCAAGAATATTGCTTGAAAGCGTTGCTGTTTTGTTTGTAATATCTGTAGTCTTGTATTCAAATTTAATACAGCCACTAATAACAAAAATTAAAGTGCTTTCTTTGACAGATTTTAATTTCGTAATGCCCTTGAAAAGATTTATGGATAATTTTGCATTTATTAATTTAGACTTGGTAAGTTATTTTTATGCTGTTGTTTTGTTTATCTTGGCTTTATTCTTGATAAAATATGCGCATAAACATGCAAATGAACCCTTGTCAAGATATGGATATATAACTATCCCTTCTTATTTATTATTTTATTCAGTGCTTGCTTCTGTAGTATTGTTTGGCGTTTTTCTTGATCTTATCAGAGGTAAATTTCAGAAATGGTAGAGAGAAAAATATCCAGCAGAATATACATCATTGCAGGAATAATTACTTTAGTTATTTTTATATTTGGGATATTTCTTGGATTAATTTTGACTAATTCAAGGGAAGGGGCCATTGAAGAAAAGAGCAGAATACAAAACCTAGATCTTGAGAGCTTGCAGCTGCAGTATCTATATCTTAATATTTTTTCCAGGGAAAAAAACTGCCCTGTTGCACAGAAAACACTGGAAAATAATTTGAATGAAATTGACAAGACTAGAAAACAACTTGAAGATTATTTGACTGCTACATTAAGCGAGGATAATGAGAACTTTTTAAACTTGAAAAGGGCATATATGATATCTGAGTTAAGATACTGGCTTTTATCTATACAAGTAAGAGAACTTTGCTTGCAAGAAGATATACCAATATTATACTTTTACTCCAATCAAGAATGTAATGACTGTGTGCTGCAAGGAAATGTATTAACTTTTTTGAAGGACAAATATCAAGACAAGATATTGATATTTGCAATAGACGCAGACTTTGAAAGAGAACCTGGAATAGAGATAATAAAATCTTCTTATAATATTACCAAAACTCCTAGCTTAGTTATTGGGGATAAAAAATATGAGGGATTAATGACTAAGGAAAAATTGTTTGAAGTTTTTTGTGAAGACTTTAAGGAAATATTTGAAGAAGAGTGCAATAATGGAGAGTTCTAGTGCAAGATGCTGAGAAAGTTGTGATGAGCTAATTGTATTGAATTTCAAATTTTTGATTTTTATAATTGAAAAATAAATGATCATTGCTAAGGTTTTCTACATCAACATCATAAACTTTAACATAAGAGACCTTACCTTCAATTGGTCTAATATATATAATTCTGCCAAGTTCCATACGAGCAACTAATTTTAAACCAAGACCAAAAACGCTAATTGGTGCATCATTAAGTATTCTTTCCAGTTCTTCTACACTACAACGACGATCTGATTCTAATTGTATGTTTTTTGTTTCCATAAGTTAATTAATGGAAACATATTTATTAATCTTTCTAAGTAAGTTTGTTAAAAAACTAGTTTTGATGGAAAGATTAATATATTTGTAAGCCATTAAAATAAAATGCAATGCGATGTATGTGGTAGAGAGGCTGTTTTAGTTGAAGCCATAGTAGAAGGCAGCCTGCTTAATGTATGCAGAAATTGCGCTAATTTTGGAAATGTAGTTAGATTGCCCAGCAAGGAGCTTGTTGAAAAACAGATTAGTTCTGCTGGTAGCATGGATGAAGAAGTTAATATCATTGCAAATGATTACAGCCAAAAAATAAAAAAGGCAAGGGAAAGCATGAAAATGACTCAGGCAGACTTGGCTAGGTTTATAGCTGAAAAAGAAAGCGTTATACATAAGATTGAATCAGGACAACTTGAGCCAACTATTCCTTTGGCAAAGAAATTAGAGCAATACTTAAGGATAAAATTAATAACAATGCATAAAGAGGAAAAAAAAGAAAAGGAAAAAAATAGGGATATAAATTTTAGCGACAAAGGCATTACAATTGGAGACATGTTAAAGATTAAGGATGAAAAGTAAGAAAGAGCTTGCAGTATTGTTGTCTAAACTAAAGACTTTTGAAAATCCTGATGTAAATCTAGAACAATATCAGACTGATTCTGAGGTAGCTTCTTTTGTTGCATGGCAGATCAACTTAGAAAAAAAATTTGAAAATAAAAGGGTTGCTGATCTTGGATCTGGGAATGGAATTCTTGGATTTTCTGCTTCTTTGTTGAGCGCAAAGATTGTATATCTTATAGACTCTGATAAAAACGCTGTAAAGGTTTCTGAAGAAAATAAAAAAATACTTGAAAGATTTGTAGGACAGAAATTGAATGTTAAAATAATTAACTCTGAAATTGGTGATTTTAAAGAGAAGGTAGATATTGTCATGGAAAATCCGCCTTTTGGGGTTCAGAAGAGAAAGGCCGATAAAATTTTTTTGGAAAAGGCCATGGAGATAAGCGATCTGATCTATAGCTTTCATAAAACAGGAAGCGATGATTTCATAAAAAAAATTTGCAAAGAAAATAATTTTTCAGCGATAAAAATAAAAGAGATTGACTTTTTAATTAAAAAAACATTAAAGTTTCACAAGAAGGAAACCTATTTTGTCAAGGTTGACTTATGGCGGATAGAAAGACGTGAACTACCCTTAACATGAAATCTCAATTTTTTAAGAATGAAAAGGAATTTTTTATTTTTCCAAGTTCACCATTCCACTTTGATGGAACTTTTCATAAACCATCGCACTTTCCAGATAAACTAGATGATTGGGAATCTGGAAAGTATTGGCAAGCCATTAGGATTGATGAGAGACTTTTCGGACTTAAAATTGAAAATAAAGGTCAACCAAAAAATCCAAAAATAAAAATCTCTATTTTCTATAACAATAATATTTCTGATGAAGATATTGAGAATATTAAGCAAGAGCTAATTTGGCGTTTTGATCTAAATGCTGATTTGAAAGAATTTAACGCAATTGCCAAAAAAGATAAGCGCTTTTATCCAATTTTTAAAAAATGGTTGGGAATGCGAAACTCAAGCGCACATAATTTATACGAGCTTCTTATTATTTCAGTGCTTTTGCAGAATGCTACAGTTAGAAGAACTGTGCAAATGATGGATCTGCTTCTTGATAATTATGGAGTTAAGCTAAAATTCGATGATAAGGAGATTTTTGTTATCTGGTTACCGAAAGAATTAGAAAAGGTTACTGAACAAAATTTACGAGATTTGAAAGTCGGCTATCGAGCAAAATTTATTAAACGATTATCTAAAGATTTTACTGAGCATAAAATTGATGAGAATAAACTTAGAATGCTTGATCAAGAGAATGCGAAAAAAGCATTGATGAAATTATACGGGGTAGGGCCTGAAACTGCCCGCATACTTCTTTTCGAAGTTTGTCATCAATATAATACGTTCGATCATATTGCATCTTGGCAACAGAAAATTTACTCGCGATTATTTTACAAAAAGTCACTTGTTCCAGCTAATAAAATCAGGAACGACATTAAGAAGAGATATGGTAAGTATTCAATGCTTGCAGTTCACTATATTTGGGAAGATATTTTTTGGAAGAGAAAAAATGAGCATATTCCTTGGTTGGAAAAGGAAATAAGGCTTTGAGATTTAATAGTCCTAAAATCTATAGTTGAATGTGTAATTAACTTTGCTAACTAATGCTTTAGCCGAAAGACTTAAAAAAGCATAGTCTTAATCAAAAACATGGAATTAAAGGTAATAGAAATGGATAAAGGGTTATTGAAGCTAGAAGTAGTTGGGGAAGATCATACTTTTTGCAATATTATCAGAAAAGAATTATGGCAGGATAAAGATATAGAAATAGCTGGATATGCTATTAAACATGCATTAGTAAGCAATCCTATTTTAGTTGTTGAGAGCAAGGATCCAAAGAAGGCATTAGTTGAAACTTCTAATAGATTAAAGAAGAAGAATGATGAATTTCTTAAGAAGTTTGAAAGCATATAAAACAAAATTTTAATATAGTGCTGAATTTTTGGAGTTAAATGACAAACCTAAAGAAAATATGGCACTTTATATGGAAGGAAGATTCAATATGGTCATGGATAGTTAACATTATATTAGCATTTATTCTGGTTAAATTCATAATATATCCTGGATTGGGGTTAATTTTAAATACTAGTCTGCCTGTTGTTGCTGTTGTAAGCTCAAGTATGGAACATAACGGCAAAAATTTTGATAACTGGTGGGAAGATAATAATGATTTTTATGCTGGAAAGGAAATAACAAAAGAGATGTTTAAAGATTTTGACTTCAGGAATGGATTTAACACAGGGGACATAATTGTTTTATATGGGTCAAAAAGCCTAGAAAAAGGGGATATTATAGTTTATGACAAGGGAAAAGCTAGATATCCAATAATACATCGAATTGTTGATAAAGATATTGGTTATATTACAAAAGGAGACAACAATAAGATACCAGATAATGGCCAAGTAAGTCAAGAAGAAATCATTGGAAAAGGGGTTTTTAGAATTCCTTATCTTGGGTGGGTAAAGATAATGTTTAATAACCTGATTGATATTATGAGGAAATAATGAATTTTTGTCCTAAATGTGGATCAATACTTGTACCTAGAAAGGGCGAGAAAGTAATGAAGTGTGCCAAGTGCAACTATAAAATTAGATCCAAGTCTAATGTTGTAATCAAGGAAAAGATAAATCTAGCAAGGGAGGACAAGATAGAGGTTGTTGATAGAAAGGTTGAGGTATTGCCTAAGACAGACCAAGACTGCCCTAAATGCAGGCATAATAAGGCATATTACTGGACTGTTCAGACAAGGGCTGGAGATGAGTCTGAAACAAGATTTTTTGAATGCACGAAATGCAGCCATAGATGGAGAGATTATTCTTGAAATTATGAAGAAAGTGTTTATCGTTCATGGATGGGATTTTAATCCTGACATGCATTGGTATCCCTGGATGAAGAAAGAATTAGAGAAAAAAGGATTTGAAGTTATTGTTCCTAAAATGCCTAACACTTCTGAACCTAAAATAGAAGAATGGGTTTCATACTTAAAGAAAATTGTTGGAAAATTAAGTAGAGATACTTGCTTTATTGGGCATAGCATGGGATGTCAAACTATTATGAGGTATTTAGAAAAAGAAAATTATAAGGGTAAAATAAATAAAATTGTATTTGTTGCAGGATGGTTTAAATTGGATAATTTAGAAGACAAAGAAGTTGAAGCAGTAGCAAAACCATGGTTAAAGACTAAAATTGACCTTAATAAAGTTAGAGAAAAAATAAGTAAACTTACTGTATTCTTATCTAACAATGATCCATACAATTTTCTAAAAGAGAACGAGAGTATGTTTAAGAAAGAGTTAGGAGCAAAGATTGTTATATTAAAAGATAAGGGACATTTTACAGATAGTGATAAAGTTAATAAACTACCAGTTGTTTTGCAAGAATTTAAGAATATAATATAAAATGGAAACAGTTCAAGCCTATAATGAAAGAAATATATCTGGGATAAAAGAGGAAGATGTTAATATTTCTATTACTGGGACTGTGGTAAACAGGGAAGAAAATGGCTTTGTTGTTGACGATGGAAGCCAAAGCTTAAGAGTCTTAATGGAAAATAGTGTTAAAGACAATGATTATGTGAGGATTTTTGGCAAATTAGTAAGGTCAAATGAGGGATTAGTGCTTTATGGGGATGCCTTACAAGATTTAAGCAAAATAGATAAATTTTTATATCAAAAAGTTAGAAAGATGTTACATGGAGAATTATCTTAAATATGCAAGGCTTGGAATCGGTATAATCTCTATATTAATAGCTTTATTATATTTGATAAATTTACTATCTGAAATACAAGGACTTAGCTTTTTGTTCAACAGGACTTTTCTGGCTTTTATAATATTAATTAGCTCTGTTGTAATGTTTTATGATTCATTGAAGATTTATTATGATAAGTATAAGATATTGACAATAACAACAGCTGTATTATTATTCATACTTGGATTATTGCCTTTATTGATAGGAAGAAATTATCTAAGCGTATTTGCTTTCATGGCTACATTGACAGTTAATGTAGGATTGATGGCTTTGTTGTTATTTTTTGCTGGATTATATTTTGTATTGAATTACTTTTAAAATGTATGCAGAAATTAATTTTAAGAGTGAAAGAGAAAAAGCAGGATTCAAGGAAGGAAGGGAACTAGAAAAATTAATAGATCAAATATCTTCTTTGCACACATTAATATTTAGTATAAGTAATGTTAATTTAAGTAATAAAGATGACTTGGACCTTAGGAAATATTTAAAGAGGGCCATGGATATTGTTCATAAGAGATTTGAGGAACTTGGATCTCGGTATGAAGTTAATGGACCTGATATCTTTGAAATTAATCAGAAATATGTAGATGCTATGAATTATCTTAAACACTATGGATTATATTAATTCACAATACCAAAAGCAATATAAATTTTACTGAATTACTTTTAAAAATGTACCCAATACTTAGTCTTAAAACTACTAGCGAAGAAGCTTTTAGTGATGGCAGGGAATTAGAAAGATTGGAGAATAAACTCTCTGAGTTATCTTTAAATATATGCATAGGTGCCAGAGATATATCAGAACTAGATAAGCTTAAAGAAACTATGAGTGGGGCTTATGATAGATATATATCGTTAGCAAATAAATATAGTGTTAATAGTAATGAAATCGTTAGAGTTAATGAAAAATATAAAAGGGCAATGGATTATACTAGAGAAATTAAAAAGGATGATAGTTCTGTAGTAGCTACTTATCTAGATTCAGTTTAAATTTCACTCTAAAGATATATTACAAAATACCAAAAACAATATAAATGCTTTTTACAATTATATAGGATAATGAAGCTAGTTTTAGCAGAACCAAGGTTTTTGAAGGATAGCATTGGTGTTATCTCTGACATAGTCAATGATGTAAGCATAAAGTTCAAGCCAGACAGGATGGAGCTTGTTGCTATGGATCCTGCAAGCGTTGCAATGATTGTTTTTAATCTTCTTTCAAGCGCTTTTGTTGAATACAATGTTGAAAAGGAATATAAGATATCTATAAATTTAGAAAGCTTTAAACAAGTGTTAAGAAGGGCAAAGCCAAGCGATACATTGTCGATGGAACTAGATGAGAAAAAAAATAAACTTAAAGTTCAATTAAAAGGAGATTCTTTAAGGACTTTTAATATTGCTTTATTAGAAGCAAGCTATAAAGAGCAAAGAATTCCTGACTTAAAATTTTCTGGAGAAATAGAATTAAATACAAGTGTTTTTGATGAGGCCATTGAAGACATGGAGGTTGTTGCTGAATCTGTTTCATTAACAGCAGAAAATGACAAGCTAGTAATAGAAGCAGAGGGAAGAATGAATCATGCTAAAGTAGAAATTCCAAAGGATGAGGATACAAGCATAATCTTGAATGGAGGAAATGTCTCTGCAAGATATTCACTTGAATACCTGAAAAAAATTATAAAGGCTTCAAAGCTTGCTGATACTGTAAAGCTGAATTTTGACAATGAATATCCTTTAAGAATCGAGTATAAAGTCTTGGATAAATTAAATTTGATTACTATTTTAGCTCCAAGAGTGCAAAACGAATAAGAATTCTTTACCAAAATATTTAAATAAACAATAAGTTCGATAAATAAGAGCTAGTATGTTTATTTTTGGAAAAAGAGGGCAGATTACTGCATTTGTAATTATTGGAATTGTAATTGTAGTTATTTTAAGTCTTTTTTTCGTTGCAAGAAAAACTATTTTTTTGCCAACAACTACCGAAAATTTAAATCTGGAATTGAATGAAATTGAAAGCAATATAATTGACTGCTTGAATCGAGACTCTGAGCAGAATGCAAATGAAATCATTGAAAAGATCGGATTACAAGGGGGATATTTAGAACCTGTTGATTATAGTTTCATATCATATAAAGATTCAGAAGTAAGTTTTCTTTGCTATAATATTCCTGATGACGAAGCATGCATGAACAGATTATTAACAATAGAAGAGATGGAATCACAAATCAGCGAGAATGTAAAACAATCCTTGAATGGCTGTTTAGATTTTACAAGTTTTCAGAGATTTAAACCCTATGAAATAACCACTGGAACTTTAGATGTTAAAACAAAAATTGAATCTAGGGCTGTTATCCTAGATATAAATTATCCTGTTACTCTTAAAAGCAAAGATAACATGGTTTCTAGGAATAAATTCACAGAAAGTTTTAATTATCCTTTGGGGGAGTTATATGAAATAAGCCAAGATATAATAGATGATGAAGCAACATTTGGATTTTTTGATACATTAAGCTATATGCAGCTTAGAAAAGGAGAATTTAAGATATACTTAAATAAATTATATCCACATAAAGTATATCAAGTAAAAAGGGATGATAATAGCTATGTGTTTCAATTTGCTGTTGAGGGAGAGCCGGCATGATTGATAAAAAAATAAAGGCTTTATTTTTAGCATTAATCTTAATCAGCTCTGTTTTTACTATATCTTTATTGAATATAAAAAATGTTTCTGCACAAAAACAAGAAACATGCTGTGAAAAAACCACTGATGGAGAATTTTGCCAATATACAAGCAAAGATAAATGTGCAGAAAATTCGAGAGAGATTTCAGCTACTTGTGCACAATCAAGTTTTTGCAAGGTTGGAAGCTGTTTTATAGAAACAGAAGGGAAATGCTTTAAGAAGGTAGGAAAAGCAAACTGCATTGCAAAGAAGGGAGAATTTTTTGATTCAGCAGATTGTAACATACCATTAGCAAGAGAAGGATGCTGCATTATCGGGGATGAGGCATTTTTCACAACACAAGCAAGATGCAAATTAGAAACTGCAAAATTTCCAAATGTAAACATGGTTTTTGATGAAAGTATTCAAAGCGAGGCTTTATGTTTGCAAAAGAGCTTTTCTGAAGATTTAGGGGCATGTGTAAAGGAAGATGGCAGATGTGTTTTAACAACCCAGCAGCTTTGTAATGTTCAAGAGAAAGATGTTAAGGGAATTAAGACTGGATTCCATAAGGGATTTTTATGCAGCAATTCAGCATTAGGAACTGAATGTGCAAAGCAACAAACAACAAAATGCTCTGAAGAAGATGTGTATTGGTTTGACAGCTGTGGAAACAAAGAAAATATTTACAATGCAAACAAGGAAATTTCTTACAACAATGGATTTATTTTATCAGATCAGCAACAACAAGAAATTTGCAAGGCTAATGCAAATGATCCAAGATGCGGGAACTGTGATTATACTGCTGGAACAATTTGTGGGAATGCAACTTCTGTCAAGCCAATAGTTGGAAATTTTATTTGTAAGTCAACAGCTTGTATAGATATAACTAAAAGCGCTCCAAGTCCTAGTGCTGGAAGTGCTAAAAAATCAGGAGAATCTTGGTGCTTATATGATGGGGCTGTTGGACAAGGAAGAGACTTAGTTGGAAGCAGACACTTTAGAACTGTTTGTATAAATGGAGAAGAAATTGTAGAGCCTTGCAAGGATTTTAGGGAAGAATTATGCTTTGAAGACAAGATAAATGATAATTCATTACAAGAAGCAGGAATACAACAAGGATTTAATGAAGCAGCTTGTAGATTTAACAGGTGGGAGAGTTGTACTGAATGCAATGAAGCTGAGTTATGTGGAGGAGAATGTGATGGCTTGGAAGATACTTTTAAAGATACAGAAGTGAATGAAGCACAGACTGCTTGCTGTGCAAGGAAATGTTGTGAAGACAGGGCTGCAAGGGATTGTTTCTGGAATCCTTCGGGAATAAGCGCTGTTGCATTGCCTCAAGAAATATTAAGAACTTATGGGGGGGTTTGCACTCCTGATGTACCTCCAGGAATAAAATTTTGGAATGAGGGTATTAAATTTATTGAATCAACAACAAGGGGAAAGGCAGCTGATGTTTCATTAAGCAGCTTTTCTCCAAAAGCAAAGGATTCTGTTTGTGAAGCTGGAAGTTTAGAATGCAATGTTAAATGGAGAAGGGGAGGGGCTTCTAGAATATTTGGAGTGGATTCTTGGAAAATTACTCCTGACGGTAATGAGCATTGCACAACACAGGAGTGGGTAATAGCTGGAAATAATTATTGTAAGTCTTTGGGAGACTGCGGGGCTTACTTTAACATAGCTGGAGATGCTTCTTTGGATGGATATACAAATACAGCTTCTTCTGAAAGGGAAAAAGATGGATTGTATTTTGATGGATATAAACTACAAAAAAGAGATCTTGGAGACTTTAGCAAGTTAACTTCTACTGATGTAAATAAGAATATACCAAGCAGCTGGAATTACTTTACTCCAGGAGGGCCTATTGCTTTGACTGCATTGATTGGATTAGGAGTACTTTTAAAATCTAGTGGTGGGGCAGTATTAACTAAATCTGTTTTAGGGGTTCCTTTTTTATCTGGATTTGGTGTTAAAGGGGCAATAACTGGAACAACAACTGTAGCAGGAAAACCTTTTATATTAAGTAATTTAGGAAGAATATTTGCAGCAGTAAATATTGCTTTATGGGCTTATACTGTTTATTCTATAGTTGATGTTGTACTTGCACAAACAAAAGAAAAAAATTATCAGATTGGATGTGGGATATGGCAGCCTCCAAAAGGTGGAAGTAAATGTGAATTATGCAATCAAGATCCTAAAAAACCTTGTTCTGAATATAGATGCAAAAGCTTAGGGCAGCAATGTGGCTTGATAAATAAGGGAAAGAAAGAAGAAAAATGCGTTGCAATAAATATTGATGATGTTAGATCACCGAAAATAACTCCGTTTAGAAATGTGATCAAGGGAAACATAGATGAAACTCCAAATGGGTATAGATTAACTGAAAAAATAGAGCCGTTTACTCCTGTAACTTTAGGAATATTAACAGATGAGCCAGCACAATGCAGGTTTGATAAAGATCTAGGAAAGAAATATGATGACATGACTGCATTCTTTGGAACAAACTTATACATTAATGAACACCAGATTGAATTGAACTTGCCTGCTGAACTAACAAGCAAAGAGGCATTGGCATTGACAAACCAGGGAGAGCATACATTATATATAAAATGCCAAGATGCTGCTGGAAATCAGAACGAAGCTGATTACTTCATAAGGTTTAATGTAAAACCAGGACCAGATTTAACACCACCAAAAATTGAAGAGGTAAGTCCTTTAAACAAGGCATTTATTAGAAGTGATATCAATGAGACTTCTGTAGATATATTTGTTAATGAACCAAGTGAATGTAAATGGGATAAAAGTGATTTAGATTATGGGAATATGAAAAATGATTTTGAATGCCAAACAAGCGGATTTATAACAAACGCTTTGCATTATGGATTGTTTGAATGCAAAACAAAGTTAGGTAGCTTAACAACAGGAGAAAATAAATTCTTCTTTAAATGCAAAGACCAGCCTGGAAAAGAGGAGAAAGACAGGAATGTTATGCAGCAGAGCTTTGCTTATAGCTTAACAAAAACAAGCAAATTGAATATTGATAAAGTTGAACCTACAGGAACAATATTCAATGGAAATATAACACTAAAAGTTGTAACTTCTAATGGTGCAGAAAATGGAAAAGCAATATGCGCTTTCAGCGAGAAAGAAAGCGATGAATTTTTTAATAAAGTAGAGTTTATCAACACAAACAGCAAGGTGCATGAGCAAAGCCTGATACTTGGAACTGCAAGATATAATTACTTTGTTACATGTCAAGACATAGCTGGCAATGAAGCTAAGGGAAAGACCAGCTTTGATGTTGCTGTTGACTTAAGCAGGCCAGAAATATTAAGGATATATTCTACAGCAAGCAGCTTGAATATTGAATTAGATGAAGAAGTTAACTGCGAATTCAGCAATAAACAGTTTAATTTTGGAACAGGAACTTTAATGACAAAGTCTCAAGGAATTCATAGCGCTCCTTTAGCTGACAAGTTAAATATCATATGCAAGGATGTTTTTGACAATCAATTAAGCTTTGTCGTATACCCTTAGATTTCTTTTTGTGTAAAAACTATCTATTGCATTTAATGCATTTTTATACAAGTCAAGAAATAAGGCAAGATCTGTAGCGGGTTTTATTTTTCTTCCATCATGAAATGCATAACTAGGAATCAGCTCATGTTGATATTTAAACTTAGCATCAATACCTAAATCAATGAACCTGCCAGCACCTTCTACAAGATTATTTATTTCTTCAGAGTTCTTTGGAATGTAATCTATTGCAAGATAATTATCTTCTTTGTTAACAGCAGCAATAAAATCTTTTGTATGTATTCTTAAGGAAATTGTTGTGAAATGCCTGTAAAGTTTTATTATGCCATTGCCTTCTGTAGTTATTTTTTCTGTTTTCTGAGCTACTTGTTCTGCCAATGTTTTTAAAGGCGTTTCATCTTGCAGGACTTTAAGGATCATAAGCTCAAGCAAGAATTCTCTTCTGTTTGTGTTCATTGTTCATCATCTTTTTTAAATGTTTTTGCTACTATCAATGGAAATAATATTGTTGCATCACCAAAAACTTTTATGTAATTTTTTTCAGGCAATACTTTTCCCCATGAAACAGCTTCCTCAATTTTTGCTCCTGCATCACTACCATCAAATTCCTGGGAATTGTTAATATAAACAACATAATCTGCTCCGTTTCTCATCATGTTTGCATTTAAAATATGGTGCTTTATCAAACCAGAGCCGAGAATTATCAAGCCAGTTTTCTTTGCATCTATGGTCATATCATTTAATTTTTTCATGTCTTCTGCAATATTAATCTCAAAGTCTGGCTTTTGATACTTGAAGAAATAGATCATGTCTCCCATTGAGCCATCTATTATTGCTGGAGAAAAAACAGGAATATTATTTTTATATGCCCAATAGTATATTGAATCCTGATTGTTTATTTCTTTTCCGAGAAGATAGGTAAGCTCTGATGGAGAGATAGATTTTTTTTCTTTGTAGACTTTATTCAATAAAGGCATGAAAAAATCTTCGAAGTCACAGTATCTAGAATTTGGAACTAAAATATTGCCTATTCTGTTTATGCCTTTTTTTCTTAATTCTTTTCCAGATAAGTCAAAATCCCCAAGAATAAAATCCCCAAGGCATTTTATTATATCTTCTTCAATACCTCCGCCGGTTGTAACTATTATATCAACCATTTTATTTTTTACAAGATATCTAAAAACATCCCTTAAACCAGAACTAACCATGTTTGAAGTATATCCTAAATAAATCTTGCAATCATCTTTTATCATTTTGTTAATTATCTCTATGGCTTTAGCAAAGTTAGTTGCCTGAAAACCTGAAGATGAATATGAATCTAATAACTCATCATAATTAAGCTTTTTATCAAAATCATAACCTTTGATTTTTGTATATTTTGATGGCTCTTGTGACTTTCTTAGTACATTCTTTCTGGCTGTCTTTTCCTTGTCCATAATTAGTTTTTAATAGAAGAATTTATTAATATTGCTCATTATTGAAATTCATGGATAAAAGGGGTGTGGAAGAGACTTTTAAGTATATTTTGATTGCTGTTGCTGGGGCAATAATACTTATTTTCTTCATAAACTTTGCAAGGCAGCAAATATTTTTAAAAGAAGAATTAAACTCTGCTGTTTTGTCAAGGACATTAAATAGCAATTTTGATAGCTTTTCTGTTTCAAGCAACGCTGACAAGACAATAGACTTGAATGAAGATGTGAAAATAAGATTTACTTGTGGCAAGGTTCAAGTAAACAATGTAAATCCAGTAAACAATGAAAACATAATATTTTCTCAGAGGGATATTGAAGGGGATAAATTAAATATCTGGACAGCAAAATGGAGAATGCCTTTTCCGGTTACTAATTTCTTTTATGTTTCTGGGGATACAAAAATAGTAATTGAGGGAACAGATAATCTTGCTAAAAACTTAAGGGGAGATATGAATAATGTTGAGTTCATACCTAAGAGATTTGTTAATAATGGAGATAAGGTAAAAAGGGTAATTGTTGGGCAGGATATAAATCAGATTGAAAATGGGGTAGTTATATATGGCTATAAAGATACTTGTGATGATTTAACTGATAATTATAAATGTCGAGGAAAAGTTAAATTCTCTGATGGAGAAAGTATTTTCATAGGCAAGGAGATGCTTTATGGGGCTATATTCTCTGATAGTTTGGAAGATTATAAATGTGATGTAAATAAGGCCTTTGAAAGATTAACCAGGGTTTCAGAGATATATCAAGAGAAGGCAAATACATTAGCTTCTATATGTTCAGGACAGGGATCATTTGGATCTGGTTTAATGACTGGGTTGAATAATGGCTTAAATGGATTAAAGAATCTTAAGCTAGAAAATCTTAACTCAAATGATGTTGATGCAAAAATGACCAAGATAGATCAACTGGTAGATTCAAACAAAGAAGCAAGAGGGAACTGTGGGATATATTTATTCTAAGAAAGGACAAGTTGGAATGATTGAGATGATAATGGTTTTAGTAGTTGTAATCCTTATATTGGTAATTGGAATATTCTATTATTACAGGTTTTACTTGGCTGAGATAGGTAAAACAGAATCTGGATTAAATGATATTGATCGAGATATTTTATTAGCAAGCATTTTGACAATGCCTGAGATAGAATGCAGTTTTAATGGCATAGAACAGAACTGCATAGATATGAACAAGGTAAAAACCGATAAGATAAACGAGAACAAAGGACTTTATTTTAGCAGGCTTGGTTTTCGGAATATAACAATCATGGATGTTTATCCAGGAACTGAAGAAGCTGTTGTTTTATATGAAAATCCAAGACCAAACTTTAGAAGCAAGGACATAATATCTGTTATAGTTCCATTGTATTATTCAGATAATGAATATAGGGTAGGCAAGCTTGTTATAGAGGATTATAAATGAAAAAGGCACAAACAGAGGTAATTGGATTATTGGTTATTGTAATATTATTCATAGTGATATTTTTTTTCTATATATCCTTTTCTGGACAAAACAATAATAATCAAGAGTTAAGGCAAAGTGTAGAAAGTTCATATTTTTTAAGAGCCATGATGTTTTACACACCTGTAAATTGTGACAAGCAGATAAAGGAAATAATTGAAGATTGTAGTACTGGAAAGGTTATATGTAGTATGGATTGTAAAGAGCTACTTGACAAAGAGATAGGAAACATATTGAGTAAATTAGATAGGGATTATAGGCTTTCTATAAAAACACAGGAATATGAATATAATAGGCTTGGGAGCTGTAATACTGGAATTGCTGACAGCTTTAATACAAGGTATATCGAGGCAAAAATATTAATATGTTAGGCAATGTAACCTTAAAAAAGTGGTTACTAAAAATCAATTTTTTTAATAGCTAAACTTAGGTTTAAGGCTTTGTGTAGCTGTTATATTATGGAATTAACCGATTAGTATGCTCTTTAAAACCAAAATATTTATAAAGAAAGGATTAACACAATAAACTTAATCTCTTTAATATAAAAAATGTTTAAGAGAAAGACAAAAAACCATTATGGTTAAGAAACACAAAAATGGAGGTGTTTGTTAATGCAAGAAAAGTTTTTGCTTAAAACAAGACAGACTATAAAAAGAGTCGCCGCTATAGGTATTGGTGGCGCAATGCTTGGACTGAGTGCTAGTGGTGCTTTGGGTCAAGCAGCAGGTTTAGATTTAGGGAGTTATCCATCACCCTTTGTTGTTGGTGGTGACTATGATAGTTCTAATGCATTTGTTGTTGGTGAGAATGCAGCAGCTTCTGATACATTAGGGATGGTAGATATAGCTACAAATTTACAGTTTGAGGCTAAAGACTGCAGTCCTAGTGGCGATGGAACTGTTACTATTAGTGGTGGAGAGAGCGAAGATGTTCCTATTGGAAGCAATATTGTTGCAACCAATCAGCTAGATAGAGAACTAGATGATTCTGATCTAGATGGATTTGTAGATACAACAGTAAACTTCAAGAGTGCAGATTATGATGTAAGCGATGCTTTAATATTTAGTAGAACAAATAATGTTAGTGTACAATCAAGTTTGACTGCATCTGATGATGATTATGAAAGCAATGTTGTTGTAGAGGTTGAAAGGGATGGTATAAAATATTATTATAAATTTGATGAGACAATAAACCTGAATGGTACATCGTCTTCAGACCCATTGGAAATAAAATTCTTGGGTAAGACAATAAAGATTACAAAAACAGACTCAGCCACAAAGTTCACAGCACAAGTTGGAACTGAATATTTTATGGATATAGACGATGTGGTTACTGTTAACAGTAAAAAGATAACCTTGCAGAATGTAGGATCTGGTGGAGCTATTGTTGTAGATGTAGACGGAGTTCAAGAAACAATTTCATCTGGATCAACAAGAACAGTCAATGGTATAGAAATTACAAATGATGAGTCATTCTATACAGACACCAGAGGGGAAAGATCAGCTACATTGGTTATTGGTCAAGATGCAACCCAAAGTTATGTAGATAGTGACGAATATATTGGAGAGGATGATAATGATCCTAAATGGGTATGGGACATAGGCAATTTAACATCTTCGAGTACTACCACTATTGGAGGCGGTGCAGACGGATCTATTATGGTTGGAGGAATAAGCCTTGGAGTTGAGAATGACTGGAGATGGGTTGATGGAGCAGATGGAGATGCATTGATGTCTGGAGATTGCTTAGACTTACCAAATAACTATGTAAGCCTATGCTTTGATAGCGTGACTGTTGCAGACGACAATTATATGGACTTAGATATTAGTCTTGAAAAGAGGGTAGATTTCACAGATTCAGTTTCTGGCTATACATCTAGAGATACTGTTAGGATTAAGTCAAGTGTAAAAGAATCATTGAAACTTAAAGATGGGGTATTACAAGCAGTTGATAACCTGTCAAAGGATGTTAAGACAGATGAAGTATGGATAGTCAAGGATAATGCTCTAGGAAACTTTTCAGTATTCTATAAGGATACAGAGACAAATAAGAAGTACTTTGCTGGAAATGGAAGTCTTACATCAAATAACTTCATGGAAATTGACTTCAAAGACACAAAGAGTACAAATGTTGCATTTGATTTAGATTTGGATACAGGTGCACATGGAATGAACTTAACATTGGATATACAAGGAGATACAGATTCTGATTTGGCTGGTGGTGTTGATGATATAATAACTGTATGGAGAAATGATAGCACTACTAATAGTTTATTGACCTCTTTGGGTACAACTGCATCAAGTGAAGAAGCTGGAGAACTTGTTTGGATGGGTCCTGCATTAACTACTATTGGTACAAAGGATGAAGATCATAGAACAAAATATGGTATTGTCATAAAGGATCCAAAGTCAAATGGAGCTAGTGATGAAGTCAAGGTAAGCATTCCTGGAGATCAAGTACAAGGAAATATTGTAATAAGAGGTCCAAGTACACTTGGAGGTTCAAGTGCTGGAGAGGTTTGTAGTGTTGCAGACATCAATCCAAGGACATTGTTGGATACTGAAGTAACAAATGTAGCAAACTATAACTTGATTGTTGTTGGAGGACCAGCTATAAACTCTGTTGCAAGAACATTTATTGGAACTGCAGACGATTTCAGAGCAACATATAGCCCTGGAGAAGCTATCATAAGACTTGTTGACAATGGAAACAAGGTAGCTATGGTAGTTGCAGGGTATGATGCAATGGACACAAGAAGAGCTGCAAAAGTGCTTGCTAACCATGAAGATTACACATTGACTGGTTCAGAAGCCTTGGTCAAGGGTACAAGCTTGACAGACATAACAGTAGAATAAAAAGCTTAAATAGCTTTTTTTCTCTTTTTCTATTTTATTTTCAATTTTTCCAAAAGAAATCTATTTAAAGTACAATAAAACTTATGAATCATGGAAGGGACTATAGAGAATACACTAGAGAAAAGAAAAGAGAAATTATTAAGATTATTTAAAGGAAGGTTTTCTAATTCATGGCAATACATTATATTGGCTGCCATAGTCATATTTGGATTCCTTATAAGACTTAGAAATATAGGCTTATTAAAAGATGTAGCAAATGGACAGTATATTCCTTCTGACTTGGATGCTTTAGTCATTCTAAGATATGTAAACGATATTGCTTTGAATGGAATGTTACCGCAAGTAGATGTCTTAAGATATTATCCATTGGGTTTTGAAAGCTTAAGCGAATTCAGCTTATTGAGCTATTTTATCTTTTATCTATATAAATTCTGGAGCTTTTTTAATCCAGCTGTTACTATAGCACAAGCAGACATATATTATCCGCCAATAGCCTTTGTTATTGCAATAATATTCTTTTTTTTATTTGTAAGGAAGCTTTTTGATTATAGAATAGCTTTAGTTGCAAGCGCCTTTTTGGCTACTATGCCTAGTTTTTTGCATAGGACAATGCTTGGCTTTTCAGATAAAGAGGCTTTAGCTTTAGCTTTTATGTTCATGGCTTATTACTTGTATGTTTCTGCATGGAAATCAAAAAGGCTGAGAAATGGAATTATATTAGGAATATTGTCAGGGATAACTACTGGAATGACTGGACTGGTTTGGGGAGGGGTAAATTTTATCTTTTTAACCATTGGATTATTTGCTTTAGTTGAAATATTATTGGATAAATTCAGGAAGAATGACTTTTTATCATATAGTTCCTGGATGATCTTTGCCATAGCAACAATGAATATTTTTGGACAAGGAAGATATCCAATAATCGGGACTTTTGTAAATTCTTTTACCTCTGGTTTAATGATATTTACATTTTTCGTTGGAATAGTTTTTTATCTTATATACAATCTTGACATATTCAGAATCAAGGAAAAGATACATGGGAAATATCCAAAAGGGTTTGTCGCTTTTTTCTTTGCTATTATTTTGGCATTAATATTCTATGTTTTATTTTTTGGGTTTTCTTTTATATATGATAAGATAGCTAACATATATGTTGACATGATTGCTCCTTTTGGGAAATCAAGATGGGCCTTGACTGTTGCTGAAAGCCATCAGCCTTATATAAGAGACTGGGCAAATGAATTTGGATTGACTTATTTTTGGTCGTTTTTGGCTGGGGCTATTTTAATGTTCTATGGGGCTTTAAAACATTTCAAGAAAAATAGGATAAAGGCCACTATTTTATATTCATTATTTTTATTTGGATTTATATTCAGCAGATATTCTTCAAGCTCCACTTTTAATGGGGTAAGTAATCTATCAAAGGTTGTTTATATTGGATCTTTAATCTTATTTGGATCAATAATTATTTGGTATTATCTTTATACATATTATAAAAATAAAGAGGCATATCAGGAAATATTAAGCATAGACAAGACCTACATATTCATGCTTATCTTTTTGACTCTAATGATAGTTGCTGGAAGGTCTGCTGTAAGATTAATGTTAATTCTAGCTCCTGTAACAACAATTTTGGTTGCTTATATCTTGGTATGGGCTTTTGACTATGCTTATCATAATCTAAAATCAAATATATTTAAAATAGGAATATATGCTGCTGTTTTATATTTGCTTATATTTATGGTGTATTCTTTTGCAAGCTCATCTATGGCTATTGCATCTTATTCTGGGCCAGTATATAATCAGCAATGGCAAGTGGCTATGGATTGGGTTAAGAAAAATACTCCAGAAACTGCTGTTTTTGCACATTGGTGGGATTATGGATATTTGGTACAATATGGGGCTAATAGGGCCACTTTAAGCGATGGGGGTAATTCAAGGGGGGCTATAAATTATTGGATTGGAAGGCATGTATTGACTGGACAAAGTGATATAGAAGCCTTGCAATTACTTAAGGCAAATAATGCAACCCATTTATTGATAGTTTCTGATGAAATAGGTAAGTATCCTGCTTTTTCATCTATTGGGAGCGATGTTAACTATGATAGATATTCCTGGATAAACACATTTGTTTTAAATCCACAGATACAAGAGGGAAGAAATGGCTCTATATTGATTTATGAGGGGGGAACTCCGCTAGATGATGATTTTGTCTATCAGGGAAAGTTATATCCTGCCAGAAGCGCTGGGATAGGGGCTTTTTTAATAAGTGTTTCTGGGAATAGTTTAGATAATCTCGGAAATTTGGATAAAGAACCAGAAGCTGTTATAGTTTATGAAGGAAATCAAGCAAGGGTGCCTTTATCTTGCTTGTATATTGGAAATCAAAAAATAGAGTTTGATAACAAGGATGCATTGCAAGGATGTTTTAGGCTAATTCCTAATATTCAAGACAATAATAATCTAAATGGTCTTGGGGCCGGATTGTATTTGTCTCCAGATGTCAAGAAATCTAGGTTTGCTGAGCTTTATCTTTTTAATGTTCAAAATGAAAATTTTAAGGTTGTTTATGATGACAGCAATAATTTTCCTTTAGCAATTTATCAAGGGAGGTTAATAGGACCTTTAAAGATATGGGAAATAACTTATCCTAAAGATCTTCAAGTTCCTGAAGAATTTTATGGGACTCAATTGCCAGATCCTAGAGTGGATCAAGTAAGGGAGTAAAATGGGCAATTCTGATAAGCCATATTACTTTGGAATAATTGTCTTGGCAGCTTATTTTATTTTTAGACTGATAGACCAAGCAAAGATAATTACTTATTTTCCTTTGGATTATGTAAACGATGTATCTAGTGTTTTAGCTCAGTTATATTTTCTGGCTGAATTTGGATTTCATCAAATAGTTCCTTATTGGTATAATGGCTTTAACTTGTTTCTTGCTTATTATCCAGGATGGTTTTATTTTGCACTGCCAATATATTACTTGACTAAGAATTTACAACTAACATGGTACTTGGCTTTGATAATAGTTTATATTTTAGCTTTTTTCTTGTTTTTGATATTGGCAAAAATAGAGGGATTTTCAAGGACAAAAGGGATATTTTTCTTTTTTTTCTTCTTTGCAAATCCAATTGCTATAGGAAATTTCATAAGGCTTGGAAGAACTGCTGAATTTTTTGGGTGGCTATTTTTTATAGCCTTGTTTATATTGATGGTCTATTTTAAAGACAAAAAAATAGACAAGAGATTTTTATTATTCATACCATTATACGCTGGATTGATATTAACACATCCAATGCCGCTTATCTTTATATCTTTGTTTTTGTTTTCACTTTTTTCAGTAAAAAATATCAAAGAAAAAATCTTTATTGTTGTTGGATTTATTATTTCTGTTTTAATAACTTCTTTCTGGTGGGTTGATTATGTCTTAAACTTGAAAAATACAAGCACTTTTATTACTAATTATGGGGATAATTTATTAAGTTTAAATGGAAGATTTTTATTGAGCAACTTGGCTGGGATGTTGACTGCTTTTTGCTTTATTCTTTTATTTTATTTTTATTACAAAAATAGAAAAAACAAGAAAGAGCTTTTGTTTTATATACCTTCTTTAATATTGGCTGTAATATTTTTGTTTAGATTGGTAAATTTTATACCAGTTTTAAGGAACATACAGCCTGATTCTTATACATTATTTTTCTTGTTTTTAGGATTTTATTTGTTCTTGAAAGTTGACCTTTCTAGAAATATAAAATTAAAATATATTGCTTATTCAGCTTTAATAATACTACCAATTATTTTTATAATCATATCCATCATATATGTGCCTTTATACAAGGAACATGGAAAAATTGAGAAGGAATTTAACAGCTTAATGCCTTTGATTGAAGGGAGATATATGGTTGTTGGAAGTGTTTATTCAACACCATTAGCAAAGGCTTATTATTCTTATAATGCTATTTTTTACAATTTAAGCACGCCTTTTGGATGGTCTAATCAATATGCATCTAAAGAATTGAATGAAAAACTATTTGATGTAGGGAATTCTTTTAGAGACAGGGATTATGATATTTTTATCAAGGCATTTAAGGATTTAGATTTGAGCGAGATTGCAACTTTTGGGGAACATTGTGACTATTTAGATAGTTTAAATGAATTTAAGTTGGTAAAAAAAACTGAAAGTACTTGTTTGTATAAAATAATGGATTAATTTACTTCGTAAATGCAATAGTTTTCAGTTATGGTTTTTGCCTTTAACTTACATTTTTCTATAAAGCTACAATGCTCTTTATAGCTTAGCAGTTGATCTACTTCAAGCTCATTTATCTTGGAAACTGCATTTTTACAATCATTGTTTTTAAAATCATTTGTTATTGAATTTAACTTGTTAAACAATTCTTTACTTAAATCTGTATTAAACGCCCCATAAGGGGTTGACAAATCTTTTTTAATTGTTATATAAGATATCGAAGGAGACCTAATATATTGATTTTTTATAGTAAAATCCATTATTGGCAGATATCTACTATCTAAATCTTTGGATATTTCCATAAATTCCTTGTCTATTGCTGAATAGCTTAGAGATTTATCATCTATTAAATAAAAATTGCTTAACAGAAAGATAATTGGGATCAATATAGCCAAAATGCTTGGAATTTTTTTATAGTAAATTGGATATCTTGTTTTCAGGAACAAAAATAGCAAGGGGAAGAGAAGCAATGTATTATAGGGGTTTATCGGTGGCTTGTTCAGAAAAGGCAGGAAGATTATTATCCTAGTCAATATTGCAATGCTTAGGAATATAAATGGGGAGTAAAAAAGCAATTCTTTTTTGCTTTTATCAACAGATTTCCAATAGACAAAAAACATTATTAAAAATCCGATAGATATAAAGGTGCTAAAAGAAAAGATGCTTCCTGGGAATAACAATTCCCTCAATGGATTTATATGATGAGGAGAAAATTCAGGCTTTTCTATATAATCTCTTATATCAAGGCAAATAAAATTACATCCAGCTTCTCCTTGCAAACCAAGAAGAAATGGAATTAGCCAAAAAGAAACAGCAAACAAGGATAAAATTATTGAAAATATAATATAAATTTTTTCTTTAAAGATTTTAACAAATAGCAGAGATAATAAGAAAAATGAAACTCCCGGCCATAAAAATGGATGACTCAATAATATTCCTGAATATAATATAATAAACCAGATAAAAAATTTCAAATCTAATTTATTGTCTTTATAGTAAACAAATAAGAAAAATAGGGGGATGAACAACATCCAACCAAATAATTCAGGCAATTTACCTATGTTAAATATTTGATCTATTAGTAAAGGCGATGAGAAAAATAAAAAGAACAAGGCTATTCTTTTAGCAAAAGATAATCTTACTAGCTTTCCAAAATAAAGCATAAATAAAAGGGCTATTAAAAGCATAAATATCAAGGATAAGAGAATAGCTTGATTTAGATTATTAGTTGATACATAAAAGGGATAAGTAAAAAAATACCATAATGGCGGATAAAACTTTAATGAAATAAAACCATTATACCAAGTAGGAACAAGGTTTAAGAAACCATATTTTGCAAATAAAAAGAATTGGGCCATTCTTTGAGCTAGGTCTCCAATATTAAAGGGAAAATAGTGCAATATCTGGGAAAACTTAATCAATCTATATAACAAAATCCCTGCTAAAAGGATAATGGGAAAAAGCAGGTATTTGTCTTCAATCTTGGATTCCATATTAAAACTCTTTCAGCATTTCATCAGCAGATATACTATTTACAAGCTCTTCAATATATTCATCTGTATAGAAATACTTTTCCAGTAATTTACTTGTAATCTTATTAACTTTACCATAGTTTTCTATCTCCCAAGAAGGAGTGCAATAAAATAAAGCAGTTGTCTCCTTGTTTAAAGCAATTGCTAGATGCATTGCAAAACTGTCTGTCGAGATAACCTTATCACAAATGCTAACGACCCCAATAAACTCCTTAATTGAATTATTTAAATTATTAATAGTAAATTTTACTCCATTTTCATGCAATTTATTTTTTAAAAACTCATAGAAATCTTTTTCCTCTGGACCGCCCAGAATCAATAGATTATAACCTTTCTTTTGCAACTTCTTAGCTAGATCTACTATAATTCTAGTAGAAGGTCTTTTCGAGGGCCACCTCTTACCACTAGCCATATTTAATCCGACAACATTTCTCCCAAGTTTATGCCTCTTTTTAAATTCATCAGCATATTTTTTAGATTCATCTGAAACCTTAAGCATATATTTCTGCTTTTTATAAGGCAAACAGGCAATATCAAAAAAAAGTTCTTGGGAGCTTTTCTTATTTTTCTTCTTGAGAACATCAGAAAACTGCATATCTAAAAAATATTCCGCTTCTTTATTAAAAGCAGCAGGATGACCGTATTTATCCATGTAAAATCCGTATTTTTTCTTTGCTTTTACAAGATTTGCTATAGCAGTGCTTGGCTCATCTGCATCTAAATTTATCAGTATATCAAATTCTTCATTATTAAGCCTCAACATAGAATCTTGATTATAAACCAATATTTTATCAACGAATTCATTTCCTTTAAGGAGCTCTGAATTGTATTCAGTGACAAGCCACTTTACTATTATACTGCTTCTATATTTTTCTCTCAATCCAGAAAGCAGAGTTGTTGCCCTTATCACATCTCCAGAAGCCCCGAGTTTTATAATTAGAATTTTCTTGGAGTATGGCTCGTAAAACTTACATTTATCACAATCTATGTAACCTTCAGCTTTCATAATATCACAAGCATAATTCCCAGGAAATGACTTGCAATCCCTATTCCATTTATGTTTCATAAAAAGACATTAAATAAATAGCTTTAAAAATATTATGAGAAAAATAACTTAATGAAAGTTTACATAGCTGGCCCTTTATTTGAAAAAGAACATAGAAAAACCCTTGAACAGATTGATAAGCTATGCAAGTCATTAAAAATAGAGACTTATTTGCCCCATAGAGACACAGGCATTTTCAAATCAGGAAATTCAGTTCCAATATTCAAGAAAAACCGTGATATGGTAGACTGGTGCGACTTGATGATTGCTGTTTTAGATTGGAAAGGAATTAGTTCTGGGACAGCCTGGGAAATAGGCTATGCCCATGCAAAAAACATTCCTGTAATAGCATTAGTAGAGGATCTAAAAAGCATAAAAAAAGACTATAGAATTTGCGTTATGTGTCTAAATTCTGTTAAGTTAATTGATAATTTAAGTGACCTAAAAAAGGAATTAGTCAAGCGTCTTGGTTGACCCAACTTCTAGGTCTTCTCTCCATCCATCTTTATATTCCTTATTTTTAGTGATCAAATCTTTGTATAAAGACATCCACATATAAAGCCTTAATGGATACAACATAATTGTATAGAAAAATTCTCTTAAGTTTTTTGGATAACTCCAGACTTCTTTAAAAGAGAAAATACCTTTAAAAATCTCATTGTAAAATGACTTTACTTTAGGAAAATCTGGGGCATAGTTCTTTAGCTTGCTATGGGAGTTAGCTGTCCTTTTCTTTTGCTTTATCCAATCATTTAAATTATCTGGCCATTTCACATAAACAAGTGCGTTTTCAGCATAGCCGATTTTATATCCTTTTTTCCAGAAATAATAAGGAATTATTGAATCTTCAGCCACATCTAATGGAATCTCTTTTACTACTCCATTTCTTATGGCAAATAAATAACCACTAGCTTCTAAAAATTCTTCTTTTTTTGCCTTTTTTCTTCTTGAAATTTCGTGAGCTGCTATGTCACATAAAAAATGGCTTATATATCCAAAAAAATTATTTCTGTCATTTGTAGAAATAGGCCTACCAGAGACACAGCCAACTTTAGGGTCTTCAAATAATTTTAAAATCTCATTTACAGAATTATCATCAACATAAACGTCTCCATCTGTAAATATTATTATATCGTTTTTATCATTACTATAAATATTATTTAAGATCAAATTTATAGAATAGTTCTTTCCTTCTCCAGGATCGAGAAAGAAACCTATGTGCTTATTTCCTTTAAACTTATCTTTAATATATTCCCTTACTTCTGGAAATGGATCTACAACAATTATTTTAATATCTTTAATATTTTGCTTTAGAAAACAGTTTATTGCTTTCTCTGTAGATTTTGGCTCACCATAAGCATTTATTATTACATATATCATAATTACTCAATAAGAAATATTCTTTTAAAAGTTTCTACTCAAGCTTAAATACATCATCAGCGAGTGTTATGGCTATTTTTATGCTGCCTTTCTTGTCTTTTAGCTCAAGCCTGCATTTGCTTTTTCCATGTTTTCCAAGCTTAGATACTTCTACTTTTTCTACGATGAACTTTTCATTATCTAAGGTTATCTTATCTCCCTTTTTGAGGTCTTTAGCTTTTTTATCCATATTGCTTAAAACTCAATTATCTTTATAAATTTTCTTTATTTCTAATTATTATGAAAAATGCCCTAGTTTTATTGTCAGGAGGCTTGGATAGTGCAACTACATTATACTATGTAAAAAATAAGTTAAAGCCTAAAAAAATAATCTGCCTTTTTATTGACTATGACCAGCTTGCATTAAAAGAAGAGGAATTATCTGCTAGGAATTTAAGCCAAAAAGTAAAAGCAGAATTTAAAAAAATAGATTTAAAATGGCTAGGTAATATAAGCCAATCACTTGTTAATAAAAAGGGCAAGATTCCAGAGACAAATCCAAGAAATATTGCTAGTGAAAAAAAACATTTGCTTAACTGGTGGGTTCCATCTAGGAACACTATTTTTTTAGCAATAGCATTGGCACATGCAGAATCAGAATTTTTATCTAAAAAAGAAAAGTATGAAATTTATATAGGCTTAAAACATGAAGGAAAAATTCCAATGAAGGATACAACTAAAGAATTTATCCAAGAATTTAATAAATTAGCAATTCATTCAACCCATCACGGCAAGTACAAAATAATTGCTCCTTTGATTGACCTAGATAAAGATGAAATAGTCAAAATAGCTTATAACTTAAATTTGCCTTTTGAATCTACTTATAGCTGCTATATTGGATCTAAATTGATCAAAAACAGGCTAGTTCATTGCGGAATATGCTCAAACTGCATTCAAAGAAAACAGGCTTTTTACTGGGCAAATATCAAAGATCCAACTTCATATAAGAATATTTAAATAATTTTCTTAATAACAACTTGAAATGATTCCTTTAAGACTGATAAGAATAATAGACAAAGTAGCTGGAATTCCATTATGTTTTTTAGTTACTCAGATATATAGAATTAGCAAGCTTCTTGGTTTGCAGAAAAAGCCGAAAGACATCAAAAAAATATTATTCATAGAACTTTCAGAAATGGGATCAACAATTCCGGCATATAGCTCAATACAAAAAGCAAGGCAACTATTCCAAAAAGCAGAAATCTATTTCTTGATATTCAAGGAAAATGCTGAAAGCATAAGAATTCTTGATACTATAGACAATGATAAGATAATAACTATAACAAACAGGTCATTAATTCCTTTTTTCTTTGATATATTTAAAGCAACTTTGAGACTGAGGAAAGAAAAAATAGATGTTGCTTTAGATTTAGAGTTGTTTGCCAGATTTTCTAGCATAATGACTTATCTATCAGGGGCAAAAATAAGGGTTGGCTATAATAATTTTTATTCAGAAGGACTTTATCGTGGAAATTTCCAGACTCATAATGTGTTATACAATCAATATAATCATATCTCCTTAAACTATCTTTCTTTGGTATATTCATTAATAGCCCCTCCTGGAGAATATCCATTAACGAAAAGGGTTATCTCAAAAGATGAAGTAATATTGCCAAAAATAAGCATAACCCAGGAAGATAAAAAAAATATTTTTAACAAACTTAAACAAATAAATCCAATGATAACAGAAAAAAATAAAATAGTGATATTTAATCCCAGCTCAGGAAATTTATTGCATTGGAGAACATGGCCTACAGAGCATTATGTAGAACTGGCAAAAAAATTACTTAAAGACAAGGATGTATTTATAGTAACTACTGGTTATGGAGATTTTGATGAGAGCATAACCTCTAAATTTCATAATCTACTACCACACGAAAGATGCATAGAGTTAGTAAATAAAACTACTTTAAAAGAGCTTGTTAGTTTATACCATATATCAAAATTGTTTGTTACAGCTGATTCTGGACCAGCTCATTTTGCTTCATTGTCTAATGTAAAAACCTATGTGTTTTTTGGACCAGAAACTCCGGTAATATACAAGCCTCTAGGAAATAATATAACTGTCTTGTTTGCAAATTTATCTTGTTCTCCTTGTTTATCTGCCTTTAATGACAGAAACTCCCCTTGTAATGACAATAAATGTGTACAAGTAATAACTCCAGATATGGTCTATGACTTAGTTAAAAAGGATATATAAAAGATAAATATTTAAACTATTCAAGAAAAGCATAACAGGGGTTAAAATCGTTTTCCTAGAAAGATTAAAACAAGATAAATTTCTTTTAATAATCCTGATTATAGTTCTGTTATTAGGGACTTTTATAAGATTTCAGGATTATTCTAGCACCAGTTATACTGGAGATACAAAGGCAATAATCCCTTCTGGACTGTTATGGTTTTACCCCCATGATTATTTTCCAGGAATATCCAGCCAAGGAGAGCCACCTTTAGGGCACATGATAATTGGCTTGTCTTGTTTATTATCTGGAGAGGATTTTTCTAAGGTATCAGAGATAAAGCCAATGTTTTATCCTGGAAGGGAAGACCTAGTTGGGAGGGAAATAGTCAAGGCACAAAACTTTTGCCAGTTGCCAATGTTTGTTCTTGGTTTTTTCTTTTTTATTATTATGTCTTTACTTGCCTTTGCAATTCTAGACAGATATTCTGCCTTATTTGTAACTACCTTCTTTGCTTTTAATACATTTACTTTAAACTATAGCAGATATATTCATGTAGACATAATTCTATGGTTTTTTCTAGCATTAAATCTTTATTTCATCTACGAAACTTATAGGGCTGAAAAATACTCTAAAAAAGAAAAAGTGTTTTTTGGCTTAAGCGCTATATCGATAGCTCTTGCGGGGGCAACAAAATTGTCTTTCGGCTTGTTTTTGTTATTTGACCTATTCATAATTGGAGAAAAATATTTACAAGAGATAAAACTTATTCTTAATAAATTATTAAATCTAGATTTTCATGTAGAAAACGCAAACATAATGAATTTTATCAAGCTGATTGCATTATTTGGCATCATCTTTGCATTCTTCTTTTTATTGCCGTTTCAATTTAGCTTGGGAAATGTTTTTGATGTTTATCAGACATATAAAAGCCATAGTCCAATGGAATCTGGAATCAGCTTTAACTTGAATATTTTTAGCTTTTTGATAAATAATTTCCTTTATGAATTAAACCTAATAGAACTAGCTCTTTTTTTAATATCCCTCTATACTTTAGGTTACCTTATAATTAATAAAAAAACAACTGAAGAAAAATTCATACTATACTATGTATGCTTGTTAATAATTGCATTTGTATTCTTCAAGGCCTTGCATTTTACAAGGGTTGCACTTCCTTATTTATTCTCTTTTATCTTTTTAATGGCTTTAACCTTTTCAAGTAGAAATTATTCAATACTAAACTTATTCAAAGAAAAGAAAAGAATTGCATTTTTTGTATTTATAATAATCTATATTGCTTATTCTTTTTATGTTGCCTTTTCGACATCGCCATATTTTGCTTATGCAAACCCATTGATATGTAAAATATCAGAAACTGGTTGTAATCCGGCATTGTCAACATATGCAGCAAAAGATCTAGGAAATTTAATGAATTCAATGATGAATGATAATGAAACATTTATTTTACAGCCTGCAGAATTATTTTTTTATTCCAGGCCGGAGCAAGGCCTAGAGGACTGGAATTTTTATCTTGCATTTAGGCAGCAATTTGGAAGAGATCCAAATCTAGAAGAGAAGGTTGTTTTATTCACCCCAAATAATAGAGCAGTAAGATATTTAATAGTAGATCCTAAAGGAGGGAATCAATTTCAAGCTCAAATAGATCAATTAACCGCAAAATATGAGCCTAATGAAAAGTTAATTTTAAAAGACCAGGAAGTTTACTGGATTTATGACTTACAGAATATAAGGGAAAAATGAAAAGGATAAAATTTAATATAGGAAAAGAAATCAAACCAATTAAGAAAGGTAAAAATTGTTTCTTATGTAAGCCAGAACTTAATAAAGAACCAGTTATCTATCAAGATAAAAATTTTATAGCAATATTAGATAAATATCCTCCAACAGAAGGGTATACTATTTTAGGAACTAAAAAACATATTGAAGATGTTACAGAATTATCTCTTAAGGAGCATATTGAATTTCAATCAGTCTTATATAATATAGCGAAAGCTATTAAAAAGGCATTTAAACCAAAAAGAATTGTTCTAGTCCAAACAGGTGGCTTAATTTCACATTTTCATTTTCATATTATCCCATTTTATAGATCTGTTGGTCAGGATTTTATCGATGTATTTACTAAAAAAGAGATATTAAAGTTTACTGAAAAGGAAAAAGAAAAAATCGCTAATCAAATTGTGAAATATCTAAAGAAATGAAAATAATAGCAGTAATTCCGGCATTTAATGAATCAAAAAGGATAGAGCCAGTCATCAAAAAAACCAAAAGGTTTGTAGATGAGGTTATAGTTGTAGATGATCATTCAAGGGATAATACATATGAGACAGCCAAAAAAGCAGGGGCAAAAGCGATAAGACTGATTTCAAATATGGGGGCGGGTTTTGCAACAAGGGTAGGATGTGATTTGGCAATGAAAAACAGGGCAGATATTATAATAACTTTGGATGCAGATGGCCAGCATGATCCTGAAGAAATTCCAAAATTATTAAAAACGCTTCAAGAATATAATTTAGACATTGTTTTTGGCTCAAGACCTAGAAACGAAAACATGCCTAAGATAAGAAGGCTTGGAAACTGGGGATTATCGTTCATAGCAAAGATTTTATTTAACTCAAAGGTAAAAGATACCCAGACAGGATACCATGCCTTTACATCAAAGGCTTATCCAATGATAAGATGGTCTTCATCAAGGTATGGTGTTGTAACAGAATTTGCTGTCAATGTGGCAAAAAATGGATTAAGATGCAAAGAAGTTGAAGTGAAGACTATTTATGTTGATAAAAACTTTGGAATGAGAAAAAGGGATGCGGTAAGGGCAACTATTTCAATGCTGAAATGGAGGATTAAGAAATGATCAGATTAACTCATGTTTTAATAATAATATTTGGAATTGTAATGTTATTATTGACATTTAACCAATTCAGAAAGAAGAAATTAAATTACCTTGGATTTATGATATGGTCTTCTGTCTGGATTATTCTTATAGCTGGAATATTATTGTTCAAGGTAATAGAAAGGGTAGCAACTTTATTTTTAAATATAAGGACTTTTGACTTATTTGTAATTGTGGCAATATTAATAATATTTATAGTTATATTCTTGCTTAATTACTCGATAAATGAGAACAGGAAAAAGATAGAAGAAATAGTGGAAGAGACTGCACTTAAAGAAGCAAAGAAAAAATGAAACCAGAATTTTTTGATGTCTTTGGAATACCTGTATTTTTATTTATTTTATATGTTAGCATATTAATTTATCAAAACAAGCCTTTATCAAATTGGATTCCGATAGTTTTAATTATTATAGCAACCTTAGGACTAATAGTAGATACAATAATTGTCTTAAAGGCGTACATATTAAAATGAAAAATTTAATTTCTATAGATGTAGAAGACTATTATCATTCTGCATATATAAGGGACTATGAGAAAAATCCTGTAAAGTTGTCAAAGGAATCAATAAAGCCGATACTAGATTTGCTAGATAAGCATAATACAAGGGCTACTTTTTTTATCTTAGGGGATGTGGCAGTAAAAGAGCCAGAAGCAATAGAGATGATAAATGAAAATAATCATGATATTGCTTCACATGGTTTTACTCACACTCCTTTATGGAATTTAAACAAGGAAACTTTTAAAGAGGAACTGGAAAAAACAAATAAAGCTGTTAAGAAAATTACAAAGAAAAATATAAAGGGTTTTAGGGCTCCATATTTCTCAATAGATAAAAAGACTGCATGGGCTTTTGATGTATTAGAAGAGTTAAAGTATGTTTATGACTCAAGCATCTTTCCTATGAAAACTCCGCTATATGGCCTGCCTGGGGCTCCTTTAAACCCTTATTATCCAAATAAAAATGATCTTGTTACTGATGGAGGAAAAATAAAGGAATATCCATTAAGCATTGTAAATGTTTTAGGCATTAACCTTCCAGGGCCAGGAGGCTTTTACCTAAGAACTTATCCATTGATTTTAACTAATAAGATCATTAAAAAATTAAATAAAGAAAATAGGAAAATAAACCTATATTTTCATCCATGGGAAACAAACAACAATATACCAAGAATAAAAGCTCCGATTAAAAACAGGTTCATAACATATTATAACATTAAAAATACACTGAAAAGAATAGAGTATCTATTAAACAGATATAAATTCCACAGCTTTGAGGATGATCTAAATGAATAAGGTTGAAAATTACTTTGACAGGATTGCAAAAGAATTTGACTTGCATTATAAAGAGGAGAAAACTTTTATTGATAGAATTATAAACAAGGTTTTTAGGGAAAAAACCTTGCAAAAAAGAATGAAGTATACTATTGATGAAATAAAAAATGATGTTAAAAATAAAACTGTCTTGGATATTGGCTGCGGCCCAGGGCATTATTCAATAATTCTTTCAAAGATGGGAGCTAAAGTGACTGCTATAGACATATCTAAAGAAATGATACAGGAAGCTAAAAAAAACTCTGAAAAGTTAAACGCTAGAAACATAAAATTTTTAACAACAAATTTTCTTAATTCTAACTTTAAAAATAAATTTGATTATTCCTTTGCAATTGGCTTTGCAGATTATACAAATAAGCAAGAACTAAATGTTTTGATTGATAACATGAAACAAATTACAAAAAAAAAGTTTATAATATCATTTCCAAAACTATTTACACCACAAGCGCCAATAAGAAAAACATGGCTTTATTTTAGGAATTGTCCTGTATATTTTTATAAAAAATATGATTTAATAAGATTGTTTAAAAGACATGATTTAAAATATAGATTGAAGGATTGTGGTGCGAATATACTTGCAGTACTAGAAAAATAAATGTAGCTACTGATATGGCATCCCAATAGCTTTAATTATTATCTGTTTTTTCTTGATAAAATGAAATGCTTGGTTACTGGAGGGGCTGGATTTGTAGGAAGCCATCTTTGCGAGGCTTTGGCTAAGGATCATGAGGTATTCTGTTTAGATAATTTATCCACAGGAAAAAAAGAAAATATTCAAAACCCCGAAATAAAATTCATCAAGGCAGATGTTCTTGATAAAAATGGGTTGGAAAGGATATTTGATAAAAATGGGTTTGACTGGGTTTTTCATTATGCTGCAATAGTTGGGGTTAAAAGAACTCTAAGGAATCCTATAGGAGTTTTAGAAGACGTGCATGGAATAGAAAATGTCTTAGATTTAAGCAGGAAATATAGTGTTGAAAAAGTTCTTTTTGCTTCTTCTTCAGAAGTATATGGCCAGCCTGTTGAGATTCCTGAAAGGGAAGATGGACATTTAAATGCAAAAATGCCCTATGCTGTAACAAAACTATTTGGAGAAAATCTTTTAAAAGCTTATTATGAAAAATATGGTTTAAAAACAACTTCATTAAGATTTTTTAATGTTTATGGACCAAGGCAAGATTCTAGTGACTATGGTTTTGTAGTTGGGATATTTATAAAACAAGTTTTAAACAATGAAAGGCCAACCATATTTGGCAATGGCTCACAAACGAGAGACTTTGTTTATATAAATGATAATATAGAAGCAACAATCAAAGCCATGGAATCTGAAAAAACAGATGGAGAAGTAATAAACATTGGTACTGGTATGCCTGTTTCAATTTTACATCTAGCTAAAATAATAATAGAATTATGTGGAAAGGATTTAAAACCAGACTATATTGGAAACCGTAGAGAGGATATAAAACATAGATTTCCTGATGTTTCAAAAATGATGGAATTAATAGAATTCACACCAAGATATAGTTTAGAAGAAGGTTTAAAAAAGACCATTTCTTGGTATCAGAATGGAAGATGATTTTTTTGAAAAAAATTCAAGTAAATTATTCTGGATAACTATCTTAATAGCGGTTGTTATAAGATTATATTTTTTTATCTTGACAAGAAATCAAGCTTTATGGTGGGATGAAGCAGAGTATATGCTTATTTCTAAAATATGGGCTGGTTTAATACCTGATGTAGGCTGGTTTGGGGGAAGGCCCTTATTGCTTCCATTTATTGGCTTTTTATTTTATAAATTAAAATTAAATGGCGAGTTTGCAGTAAGAACAATTGAATTTTTGCTTTCAATACTCGGGGTTTTATTGATATATTTTATTGGTAAAATGTTTTACAATAAAAAAATAGGGATTATTGCTGCGTTTATAGG
>JACQNI010000024.1 GCA_016203135.1 Candidatus Woesearchaeota archaeon | reverse complement strand
ATAAAAAAAGAAATAAAAGCAGATATAGTTTACGAAGATAAAATTTCTTTAGGTTTTTTAGATATTAATCCAGTAAATCTTGGTCATATATTATTGATACCAAAAGATCATCATAAAATGATGGTTGATACTCCAGATGACTTAATATCTAAATTATTCATGACCTCAAAAAAGTTAATGAAAATAATTGAAAAAGCAACAAAAGCAGACTTTGTTATACTTTCAGTTGTAGGCATAGATGTTCCCCATTTTCATATCCATTTAATACCAAGACATTTTAATGATGGTTTAGCTAATTTTTGGCCGACAAAGAAATATAAAAACAAAGAAGTAGAAACTATAGCCAAAAAAATCAAAAGCCTTTTATAATTTATACTTTGTTTTCTATTATTGCCTCGGTAGTTTAGCTTGGTAGAACGCGAGTCTCATGAGCTCGATATCCCCGGTTCAAATCCGGGCCGAGGCACTAAAATTCCAAGCTCTTCAAGTGTTTTATATGCTCATTCTTGTATCTTAAAATCTTTCCCCTGTTCTTAACCGCATCTTTGATAAGTCTAGACAACAATTCAGCCCCAGCTATCAAAGGCAACATAACATAATCAGCGCCATTCTCATATAAATCTAAAGCCTCATCAGGGTTATATCCTTTCAAGACAATAGTGCTAGATCTAATCTCATTCTTAAAAAATCTTAAGACTAACAGATTATCATCAACATGTCTTATCATGGAAATAACAATTTTTGGATTGAGCTTTCTAAGTTCTTGTAAGAAGTCTATGTCAGAGGCATCTCCATATAAAACATGATATCCTTTCTTAGCAAGTTTTTTAATAATATCAGGATTATAATCAACTATCAGCATCTTATCCTTGTATTTATCTAAATCCCTCATCAATATGCTTCCAGTCCTTCCATATCCAATTAATATCAGCATATATTCTTGTTTTTTATGTGATGAAAACTGCTTTTCTATTGTTTCTTTTCTCTCAAAGATATTCAAAAATCTTGAAAAAACAAAATAAAGTTTGTCCCCATAATTAATAAAATATGTAGATATTGTTATTGTAATTATTCCAACCAAAGTTATTATCGCAACAACTTCTTGACTTACATGCCCTAATCTATTGCCAAGAACAATTAATATCAATGAAAACTCAGATATCTGGTCTACTGCAAGTCCGCTTAAAAATCCAGTCCTCTTTGTATATCCAAATGCCCCCATCAATATCAGCATCATTAAGGGCTTGCTTATCAAAACAAATAAAGAAAAAATCACAACAGGCATTATTATATTGTCTAAAGACCTGACATTGATCTGAATTCCAATAGCTACAAAAAATAATACCAAAAAGAAATCCCTCAATGGCTTAACTTTGCTTGATATCTCATAATGATAAGGCAAATTTGCTAAGGCAATTCCAGCAAGAAAAGCCCCAATCTCAACAGAAAATCCAAGAAGAATAGAAATTATAGCCAAAAAAAAGCACCAAGATAAGCTGGCTATGAACAATAATTCTTGGTTCCTTGCAACCTTGGAAAAAATAGAGTTTAAAAAAAATCTGCTCATCAAATAAACCCAAACAAGTAATATAACAGCTTTCAAGAGATTAACAAAAATAACATTAATCACAGAAGCATTATTGCTATTTTGGCTTGACAGCAAGATCAAGGAAATTATGGCAATAAAATCTTGAACCAGTAAAAAACCTATAGAAATCCTGCCATACAAAGAATCTAGATCATTCTTGTCAGAAAGCAGTTTGACAACAATTATTGTGCTGCTAAAAGCTAACGCCAACCCAATATAAGCAGATGTTATGCTTGAAAATCCTAAATATATTGCAATGAAGTAACCAATTAATGTTGAAAATACAACTTGTCCTAAGCCAGTAATCATGGAAATTTTTCCTAGTTCCTTCAACTTAGAAAATCCTAAGTTTAGTCCAACTATAAACAATAGAAATGCAATTCCAATCTGAGAGAAAAAATCAATGGTTGGAACATCTTTAACAAAATCCGGCAGCACACTTCCAGCCAACAAGCCAGCAGCAATATAAGCCAGAATTAAGGGTTGTTTTAAAAGCCTTGCAATATAAGCAAAAATAGCCGCTATTATAATAATGATTGCAATGTCAAAAACTAAGCTTTGTGTTAAAGTGCTTTCAAAAACCAATATTGCTCAACCTCTTTTATTGATATTAAAATTATAAAATTTCTATTTAAAGCTTTTCATAATAAAGAATTATTTCTTCTTCAGTGTAATTTCTATAAAACTTACTCGAACATCTTTGTTATCTTTGTTCTTGAATTCCTCGCTTCCAATTTCTATTTTGCTGACTTCAACGGTTTCGTCTAAAAATCTTTTTGAAGAAACTTCAGCTATGTCAACAGCCCTAGAAATAAATTTTCCTCTTGCCTTTATTACAACTTCATCTGCATTCTGTGTTGTAAACTGCATTATAACGCCGGTGACATAATTCACACTTCAATGTATAGCCTTAACTATACATTTTAAAAGGTTTTTCACCGACGAATACTACATGGTCATTGTTCCCTTGTTCTCTTTCCATTTCTACCTCCATGATTTATTGTTTTCTCTTCATCAGCTTGGTTATATAACCAGCCAAAACATTTCTGATCTTCTTGCTTTCAATATCAGCAGTTTCTGTTAATGCCTTTTTATTCTCCTCAAAATTAGTAGAAAATTTACCCTTATGTAAACTAATCAAATCTACGCCGCTTCTCTTTATTGCCCTATTTCTAATTCTTCCCATAAAGCAATAATCGAAAAAAAGTATTTAAATCTTGCTATTGAGAAATTCCATAAATCTTTGGCCTTTTCTCGCTTAAGACCTTTACCTTTCCTAGATTACTCAACTTGCTTAGTTGCTTTCCCACGCTTCCCTCGCTAGTCTTCAATATATCAGCCAATTGATTTGCAGTCTTGCCAGAATCCTTTAATAGATCAATAATTTTTGTCTGCATTGGACTTAATTCTTCTTTTATAATTTTTTCGACAGAATAACTTTTCTTTGCCTTTCCAAGAACATTTTCAACATCATATATATCTATGTTCTTCTTCTTTCCACCTCTTCTAGAAAACTCAATGCATATCCTTTCGCAATTTTCCAAAATCTTTCTGGGAAGATATCCTGACTTCTCGCTTATCAAATGCATTGCTCCTTTTTCAAACGGGTTTTTCCCTTGAGTTCTCATCTCTATCATCTCAATAGCATTTTCATTGCTCATTTTGCCAAGTCTTAAAACCCTGCTTCCTATTCTATTTTTCAAAGCCTTAGACATATTATCAAGAGTGTCTGTCTGACTAAAAACAACTGACTTAATATTTCCTGACTCCCACAACAGTTTTATCTTGTTCTTTAACTCCTTAGAGCTATCTTGAGACTCATCCACAAGTAAAATAACATTACTTGGGTTACTTCCAAATAAACCCCTCCATAATGACCTATGTGCCTTTATGTAGCTATTTATATCAAAGTCATTGCTTACACCTTCACAATCAAGATATATTGCAGTCCCTTTAACCTTTAATTCAATCCATCTAAGCATAGAAGTCTTTCCAATCCCGCTATCCCCATAGATAAAGCACATGTTCCCGCTATCTAAATAGTCCAATAATAGCTCCTTTTCCTTTTCTACCCCTATTAAATTTGGATTGGACTTTACAAAAAATGGGTTGCTTTTCCACTTAAAGTTTTTATACCATGACTTAGTCATCAAGTAAGTAAAGCAAGAAAATTTAAAAATCTGTTCATTTAATAAAAATCACTTTTATATGCTAAAACCAATGTTTCTTCTTTCTTCTTTTACACCGTTTCTTCTATTTTTAGTTCTAAACATTCTACCCTATATAAATTTATAAACTAGGCTAAGTATAAAATTCCTTCATCTCTGCTAACTATCATTCCAACTTTAGTGCCACTTCTCACCCTTTCAAGTAAATTAGGGAAAGAATTTGCTCCTCTTCCTAAATAAATTATTCCTTTTTCACATGCTACTGCAGCTGCATGTCCTGTTGTTCCGCATTCAGTAGCATATATTGCTTTTGCATTAGTTACATGCTGTTCTAATTGTGGTGGAACTTCTGGCGTTAATAAAACATATCCATCTTTAGCATATTGATTATTCATCTCTACTAAATTTCCATCTACGTCAAAACTTTTATTAACATGATCTACAACTCTTACAACAACTGCAGGACCTTCAAATATACCCTGATTTCTGATATTCTTACTTCTTGCCAGTATTCTTTGCGCAAGAATATTTGGTAAGAGGATTTCTTTCTCTAAAGTTTGAGTGGTTGTTGTTATAGGCCTTGCTTGTAGAACATATAGATCATTCGAATTATCAAAAGCAAATTCCATATCCATTGGATGTCCATATGCCCTTTCTATAGACTTTACAGTCCTAGCTACATCTAAAACTTGTCCTTGTGTTAATGAGGACTTTCCTCTTTTTAAATAAGATATTTTTTCTGTTACAACTTTTTTTCTCAACTTAGAAAAAACATCTCGCTCTATCTTTTTGGAACTTATATCATCTATTACATTCCCAGTAACTGTATCTAAAACTCTATAAATATCACAAGGTCTCCCATCAACTACAGAAGTACATAAACCCCAAGTGCTCTCAATTAGTATCTCTCCTGGGTTTTTTGGAGATGGAGAATATGCCACTCCAGATGTAACAGGATCTATCATAGTTTGTACAACTAATGCAATAGAATCATCTTGTAATTTTCTACTTTTCCTGTATTCTATCACTCTTGGAGTAAATAAACTCGCATAAACTTCTTTCATCGATTCTAAAAATTCCCTAAAGCTTGTTACTCCTAAAATTGTTTCATGTTGTCCTGCATAAGAATTTTTATCTCCATCTTCGCCTATAGAACTAGAACGAACAGCTAAAGGAGTTTTTGCTCTTTTAAATTCCACTTCTAACCTAGAAACTAAGTCTTTATTTAAATTAGAAGAAGCAAATTTTTCTTTAATGGTTCTATGTACTTCTTCCTTATTGTCTCTTTCCAAAGAGTATTGTAAAAAACCACTTAAGCTATTTTGTCTTATAAAATCTAAATAAGTATCTGAGGAGATAATAAAACCTTTAGGCACATTTAACACTTCACTTAATTTTAAAAGATTGTCTCCTTTACCACCCCATTTAGCTACATCAGAAAAAAGATATGGCTTGCCTTTTTTTATTCTTGCTATTTCCATTTTAGTTAAAAATTGTTGGTACAATTATCCTCCTTACTTCTAAGTTGGTTTCTGTTAATTGCCTTTGTTTTCTTTGTCTTGCAGTTACAGGAGTTATCATTGATTTTCCTATATAAGTTAAAACTTTCCCGTCTTCACCTACCAACCCCAAATCAATTGCTGTTTCAACTTGTTCATCATATCTTGAAGGAAGTCTGCTCTGCGAATCAACAGCTAAAAGAAATGTTTTAATCGCATCTTGTGTTTGTGGTTGAATGAAATTTCTCTCATTTCTTAGTCGCATTGTTCTATAAAATGCTAACATTTCATTTGGGCTTAAAACTTTACCATTGACCTTCATAACAGAACCCACTAAATTTCCCCAGCCATTAAAACCAGTATCTAAGTGTTCCCCTTCTGGGTTCCAAGTATCAAGGTTCCAAGAACCGTCTTGATAAACAGCCCACCATTGTAAATCTGCTATGTCTGGATAATTAAGCATAAATCTGTTTAATGCAAAAAACTCTTCTCCTGCCAATTGTGTATTTCTTAAACTAAGAGGAGTTGCTACATCTGTTCTTGTCGGATCGTTTAAACACCTTATTGCATTGAAATGCCCGGCTCCTCCAAAAGTTGCTCTTATCTGTCCATCAAAAAAGTATCTTATTTCTCTTGTTGCTTCTGTTAATCTTCTTTGTTGATCTTCTGGAAGAGTTCTTATCATGTGAACTGCTTCTAAAACTCTTTGAACTTCTTCTTGTGTTGGCTGGACATAAGCATTATCGCTTACTGCTATTGCCCTTCTTCCCCAATTAATTCCAGAACTTTGAGTTGGTTGTGAAGGAGTTATTGATTTTTTTAGATTATAATCTTGATAGATTTTATTAATTATTACTTCTAAATAATCATTTGAATTATGTTTACTATATATTTTATAATCCTCTATATCCTTTATTATATAATTATCATTCCAGTAATTTTTTACCATAAATAATTAATTTCTTAAGCATTTATAAATCTTTCTATTTTAACTACTATTAAGATATAACACAAATCATTTCAGGACATATATTTCCCTTTGCAATTTTCCGCCTTTTACTTCATATTTTATTGGAATTTTCACATCTTTATCTATAGAATATTCAGTAAACCCGTTCTTTCTGAAAACATTAGGATTTATCTTTAGATTCCCAAAAACAGGGAATATTACAACCAAGTTGCCTTTCAATACCTTTCTAGCTTCTCTAAAAAAGTTATAATACAAGATTTCCAGGTTTTCAATGATTTTTTTAGCTTCCTTTTCAGAAACCATTCCTTTAAGAAATGGCCCCAAGTAAGGTTCAGTAACTATTCCATCAACTTGCTTTAGATATCTGCTAAGCTCTCTAGTATCTCCATTTATTATCTGAAAGTTGCTTTTTAATTTATACCTTTTTTTAACCCAATTTAAATTCTTATTACATTCCTCTGCTGTTTTTTTATCAAACTCAATCCCCTTAACATCCAAGCCCATAATCATTGCTTCCTGCAGTATTGTCCCATGTCCGCAAAAAGGATCAAGTAATAAGCCGTTTCTTAACATGCATAAGTTTATCAAAATTTTAGCCAATCTTATAGAGCTCACTATCCTTTCATCATAGTATGGCCTTTTTTCATCCCTTTCTTGATATAAAAACGGATTATAAACACTTATTGTTCTTGCAGTCTTTTCCTTGTAAATTAAAAACTCATATCCATTGTCAATTAAGTCTTTTTTTATTACCTCACTAGGCATCAATACATCTTCCTTTTTTGGTCTTTTCAAAACATACCTTATTTTATTTTTCTTAAACACTTCCTTAAGATCTTTCTCAAAGTCATTGTTCTCTTTGTAAAAACTTATTCCAATTTTTTCCTTGTCACAAAAATCAAATTGATCTAGGTTTTTAAAAACCAAGCCAATCTTTACAATCCCACCAAGTTGATTTATTAATTTATCATAGTCAAAATCTTTTAAATTAGCAAAAACAATATTTTCTTCTTTATTTAAAATCTCAAACTCAATTTCCTCTGCTTTAAAATAAGAAATTAATTCTAAAAAACTTAATTCCTCATCCCTTCCCAAAATAAACATATACTCCTTCATGTTTTATCTTATCTCCGATCTTTACATTATTTTCTTTAACAAAGCCAGAATTAACTTCCAATACATATTTAGCCTTTTTTTCAGATGTATAACTATCACAATTATCAACCTTACAAGGCTGAAAATCTTCTTTTATATCAACAATAGTATATTGATCAGATATAAATATCAAATCCAATGGTATTAAAGTATTCTTCATCCAGAAAGACCAGTAATCCTCTCCTTCAAATATAAAAAGCATCCCATGATTAATTTCTAAGGTTTCCCTGTTCATTAATCCTAAAGTTCTTTCCTCTGGCTGGTCAGCTATCTCCACATTAACAATGACAGCTTTATTTACACATGAACTTAAAAATAATAAAGAAAAGATTATAAGAATCCGGAAGATTTTCGGATATTTCTCAAATAAAAATTTAAAAGCCATTTTTTATATTATAATATGAAAAAATACCTTTTAATAATCTTACTGCTGCCGTTCTTGCTTTCATGGAAATGGCCAGTTCATCAATCCTTTGTTGAGCATGTCTATTATAATACAGACCTCAAAGATACCTTAGATCTTACTTATTTAAAACAAGGCTCAATAGCCCCTGACAAAGACTTTAGAGACTATAGAAATCATCATTATCCAAATTCCTACAATTTAACCTTGCTATGGTTATCAAGGGCAGAAATTGCTTATAATGAAAAAAACTTCAAGAATGCAAGCTATTCATTCGGGGTTGCCTCTCATTATATTTCAGATTCCTTTGTCTCCCCACATTATATTTCAAAAGAATCATCTAAGATGCATAGTAAGTTTGAATCCCAGGCAGGCAATTTAAAAACAAAATGCTCAAGAAGACAGTTTGATTTAAAATCAGAATTAGAAAAAGCAAGCGAAAATAGAAAATTCTGGGATATCTGGCTTGAAACTTACGATCAAGAAATAGTTAAAAAACAAGCAGAAGACAGTCTTGACTTAGTCTATCAGGTTGTCCTAGATACATTCAAAGCAAACTGCAGAAATAATACAACAGAATTCAAAAAAGTCTACTTGGTTATTAACAAAAATGTTATAATGTATTCATCTGCAATATTAACTATATTGGTTATTTTAGTCTTAAGAAAGCCTTCTGACGACTAATTTTCCCCCAAGTTCCTTATCAAGGTAATTTTGTGCCTTCTTTGTTATTTCCCCAGAAATTAAAAACAAAACAGGAAGATTTTTTTCCCTTCCCTTGTCTATTGCCAAGCTTAAGTCCCCCTCATTTAATTTTTTCTTTTTGTTTATCTTTGCAAGATATTTTAGGTTTCCTATTTGTGAAGGAACATTTACTATGTATTCAGCTTCATTCTTTTCCTTAACCAAGCTTTGTAATATTTCAATGTTATTTTTCTTAAAAAATTCATCTGCTTTTAATGTTAAGTCAATATCTGGTGTTTTTTTTCTTGTTATTTTTTTCTTCTCTGGCTCTTTTTTTAATTCCTGAACTTCTTGTGGTTTTTCCTCTATAATCTTCTGCTCTATGGGTTTTTCTTCTTTAACTATCTGTTCTGGTTTTTTAAAAATGCCTTCTAAGATCTTTTCAGCTTCTTCATTGCTAATTAAATACCATTTCCAAAATAACTCGCTTTCTTCATTGGTTTTTACTTCCAATGGCTTGGCAAAATCTTCTATTTCTCTTAAAGCAACCCTCTGCCAAGGCTCGCATTCTTTATCCCTTAATATTCTCTTTTCTTTTAACAAAGAAAATGCCTTTTGTGGCTTCTCTCCAAGATGAGAATAAAGCATCTGAAGTCTATGCTCTTGTCCTTTTGCATAATATAAAGGGCTTCCCCCGATCTTCCCCTTTGTTATCATAACATCTTTTCTTGAAATTAGCTCAGATAATATAGCAGAAGCATAAAAAGTGTCTCTTTTTAATTTTCTAGATATTACTATTGGTAGTAATGGACCTTCCCTTTTTACTATGTCTAAAACAATATTTCTCAAATCTTCCATCAATTAAAAAAATCTTTAGAATATAAAAGATTTGTCATAGTCCAGGCTACTTTTTAAGATTAATTCGCATTGCACAAATTAAGCTTAATTTAGGGTCATCATCTAAAAACTCATATTCATAGTCTTTAATTGGCTTTAGTCTATTTGAATTATAAGCAAGTAAAATTTTAGGCATGCTTCCCCCATATTTTAAAGCCTTACTATAATACTCTGAAGCAAATGTTCTTTTATCTGTCCTATCTGTTCCATTATTAAGGGTATAATCAAATCTATCATTCAATGTGCATCTAAAAACCATTGGTTCAACATAAAAATAACTTAAATCAATTAAAACATGATATAAGTTTGGTTTAGAGGGCATATTAATTACCGAAGACCTATTAAATGTATCAGAGTTATGCATTTCAAATCTAGATAAATTTGGGTCTCCATTCATAGAATCAATTATTAAATCATATATTTCAATACCATTAATCTTGCTAAAATATTTTCCTTTTTGTAATTTACAAAATAAGGTATTTGCTTTACTTACATCTTTCCTATAATCTTTCAAAACATTAAGTCTAGAGTCTTTAGAATCAAATCCATTTCTTATATCTTCTGGTAGTTCGGATATCCTTCTTATATAATTGTCAAATAATATCCTTGCCCTTTCCTCTATGCTTAATCTTAATTTAGTCATTTTGTTATGACTATAAAATAGCAAATTCATTTAAATAGTTTTCTGTCTATGGTCTAGTCCAAGCAACAGTATAATAAGTTACATCAGATTCCTCATCAACTATCCCAATAAGAAGTCTTTTTCTTGTGCTATGAGCAACCCTGTTTTTGGCTGCAAACTCATATAATGGCATTACATAAGTTTCATGTATTGGATATAAAATCCACTTTGCATGGTCTTCTCCAGGTTTTACCCCTCGTTCATACACCCTAAAATCAGCCCCAAATTTCAAGGCAGTCTTTACAATATATCCCCTGTTCCTCATGTCTTTGAAAACAACATACCTAACCCAGAAATTAGGCTCAAGCCTGTTTGCCTTTTTTGTAAATTCCTCAGAGCTTAATATCTTCTTTCCCTTTACTATGTCCATTTTTCCTTTTTCTAGCAAATATAATGCTTCAACCAAGGAATATTGAACCTTATCTTCTTTCAGCTCCCCAAATCTGCTCTGCTCATAAAGATTCTTTGCTTCATTATCCCTGCTTAACACTATTTCAGCGTCAAAATCTGCTTTTATCTTTATTTCCTTCTTTGTCTTTTCTTCCTTAGCTTCCTTATTCTTTGCCATTTCATATTTACAATAACAAACTATTTAAAAACCTTTTTCTCTGAATACATTAATGGAACTGGTCTTTCTAGGAACAAGTTCAATGATGCCTACAAAGTCAAGAAATCAGATTTCTATTTTGCTAAAATACAAAGATGAGTCTATCCTTTTTGACTGTGGGGAAGGAACCCAAAGGCAGCTTAGGATAGCCAATATTTCCCCTACAAAAATAACAAAGATACTTATATCTCATTGGCATTCAGACCATGTTCTTGGCTTGCCAGGGTTGATATCAACATTAAGTGCCTCAAATTACAGCAATAAACTTGAAATTTTTGGCCCAAAAAACTCAAAAATATTCATATCAAATATGTTAAAAACATTCATGCCTTATGACTTGATTGATTATGAAGTTCATGAAATTAAAACCAAAAAGTTCTTTGAATCAAAAGACTTTTACCTTGAAGCCTTGCCTATGAATCATGGCATTCCTTGTCTTGGTTATTCATTCATAGAAAAAGATAAAAGAAAGATAAACATGGATTACCTAAAAAAATTTAATTTAAAAAATCATCCGATAATAAAAAAACTTCAATTAGGCCAAGATATAGTTTGGAAGGATAAAAAGATAAAAGCTGATTTAGCAACTAAAATAATCAAAGGCAAAAAGATAACCTTTGTAACAGATACCTTGCCAAATGACAATATAATAAAACTTGCAAAGAACTCAGATTTATTTATCTGTGAAGCAACCCATACAAAAGATATCCAAGAAAAAACAGAAAAATTCAAACATATGACAGCAGAACAAGCAGCTAAACTGGCTAAAAATGCTAATGTAAAAAAGCTTGTATTGACTCATTATAGCCAGAGATACAAAACAGTCTTTCCGATTCTTGAAGAGGCAAAAAAAGTTTTTCCAGAAACAATAGCTTCAGAGGATTTTAAAGTTGTTAAGGTCTAATTTTCAGATATAAAATAAAAATAAATATATCAGACCATACAACAAATATTAAATATAAAACAATCCTTGTTAGTCCTTGAATCATTATCATGAAAATGTTTCCCAAAAAGCCAAAAACATATGAAAAAATAAAATCAATTGCTATTGCAATCCCATTCATAAAAAATCCAACAAAGCTTATTACCAAAAAAATATTTATTAAAAATCCTGGCTTTTTTATTAAGTAATGCAAGGATTCTTTTATTGAAGCAGATGCCGTTTTATTTTTAAAAAACATTATTGCATACCTAAACATAACACCTAATTTTATTAAAACTACAAGTAAAAGAAATACGATTAATGCAGTTAAGCCAGCCATCTTTGAATTATATCTTCCTATTAACAATAATATCCCTAATGAAACCAATAATGCAATTGTAGCAAATATTCCTATGAATATTCTTAGCAAAAAAACCTTCCAAAAATATTCTGTGCTGTATGATAATGATGTTCTAAGATTAAACTCCTTCTTGCTTAACAAGTCTTTAAACAAGCCGTATTTCATTGCCAATATCCCTGTTCCAAGAAAATAATTTATAAAAACTAAAACCAAGATAATGCTTAAAACAGTCAATGCATTATTTATCAAAAAACTTCCAAAGTCAGGCAGATTGCTTGAAACCAGAGTTATTAAGTTTTGTTGATTTATCAATCCCTTATAAAAGCTAAAATAAAGCACAGTCATTAATGAAAATAAGACTATGGTTAAATCAGGAATTATCAAGTATAATTTAAATTTCTTCCAAGACTCAAAAAAAGCCCCTTTTATCATAATCTAAATTCTAAATAAGAATATAAAATACTTTTGAATTAAAATTATTTAGTCAAAATTTCGACTGCGCGTACCCCGAGACCAGAATTCGAGTCCTGAGGATTCCCGTCGCAATACAAGCCGACCCTACCAGAGCCAGCCCAGAACCTCGCGACAGAATCATTTCTTGGATGCCAATAATTAAAACTATGTTTTCTAACAGGCATTCCTTGTTCGTTTATATGCACATCAGATATTTTATCATCTTCCATTAAACCTTCTTCTAATGGTTCAGAATAACTTGCGGCTAAAATTCCATTCACTAATCTTCTATGGTCTCTATGCATGTACCAGATTCCATTCTTATTTTCAAATCTAGCATCAATATGTTCCCCTCTCCAAGGATTTCTTTTCTCAAATATTTCATTCCAAACAGATTCAACTTTTCTATTATCAACGATTTTTCCATTCCCATCATAAACTTTTTCAGATTCTAAATATTCTTTAAAGTCAAAAAATTGCCTTAGATTTAAGGTTAAATTTCCTAAAGCCAAATTAAGTCTTAAAGCTTCACCATAATCTATATTTCCAATATACGAAGTTCCATTTTTTTCTTGAGCTGTATTTTCTACTCTAAATCCTAAAGCCTTTGTTGCCAGATCATACATTGTATCTATTGGAAAACCTAGTCTATGCATTGAAACTCTTAAATCAAAATATTCATATTTTCCATGCCTTCTGCCAGGCAACAAAAAATAATTAGGCAAAAGTCTATTCTCAATATAATGTTGTCTTAACATTTCAGTTAAACTTTCCTTGACAGCCCCATCAGCAAGTTTCATTTTAGGAAGCCTCTTTCTTCTTTATTTGATCCTTTAGATTTAATTTTCTTAATAATTCCTTATATCTATTTCTTATTGTTACTTCTGTTACGCCAGCAACATCAGCAACTTCTCTTTGAGTTTTCTTTTCATTGTTTATCAATGCAGCAACATACAAGGAAGCAGCAGCTATTCCAGTAGGCCCTCTTCCAGAGGTTAATTCATTTCTTTGTGCATCCTCAAGAATTTCAACAGCCTTGCTTTGTGTATCTGGAGTCAATTTCAAAGCACTAGCAAATCTAGGAATATAATCTATAGGGTTGCTTGGCATTATTCTTATTCCTAATTCCCTTGTTACAAATCTATATGTTCTTCCAATTTCTTTTTTGTCTATTCCTGAAGCCTCAGATAATTCATCTAAAGTTCTTGGAACTTCGTGTCTTCTACAAGCAGCATATAAAGCCCCAGCTACAACAGATTCCATTGATCTTCCCCTAACTAAACCCCTTTGAACTGCTAAAGTATAAGTTCTTGCAGCTTCTTCTTCAACTGACTGAGGCAACTTTAAATAAGAGGCAACCCTTCTTAATTCAGCCAAAGCTAATTTTAAATTTCTTTCAATAGCAGTGCTAACTCTATACTGCCATTTTCTCAATCTAAAAAATTTGTTTCTTTCCTTGCTGTCTAATTTGTAAATATCTCCTTTTTGGCCTATATCAGTTCCCAATCCCTTGTCAAATTTTACCCATGTAGAAGGAGGACCAGTTCTTCTCATCTTATCTGCCTGTTCAGAATCAAACTCTCTCCATTCCTGAGAAAAGTCAACCATTTTTTCTTCTATGACTAAACCACAATCTCTGCAAATTACTTCCCCCCTTTCCCTATTCAGAATTAGATTTATGCTTCCACATTCAGGACATTTCTTAATATATTCAGGCATCTTATCCCCCTTACAGCCCCTTAATTATTACTTTAAAATGATTTCACCATAAAGTTTATAATTGAGACCAGCTTCTATTTATAAACTTTCCTATTGACTAAGAAATAGTAACTTCACTCCAATAATACCGCATTGACATAATTTTCTTGACCAGGCCTATTAGTAACCCTAGCCTTTCCCTTGTCAGTCTTTATTATGGCCCCTTTTGTTATTATGTTTCTTCTTATAAAATGCCTGTTTGCAGCATTCTCAAGAATTGTTTCTATTTTTGCTTTAAAGTGTTTCTTTGCTTTCTTGTCATAAACATTAACAGAATCGATGCTTAATAATGAAAACTTATGCCTGTTATTCCTGGTTTTTATTATTCTTCCTTTTTTCTCTCCAAGCTTTGTAAAACTTGGCTCTCTGCCAAGATCTCTAAGCTTTTTCTTCCTATTATCCACATACTTCCCCCCAGATATCTTCTTCCTTGCCCTCAGCTTAGAAATTGCCATGATTCCTTGAATAATAAATTCTTTATAAATATATTTGTTTTTAAATTTACTTAAACATAGATAAAAACTTGATTATAAAAATAATTTAACTTAGAAAACTTTAAAAACCTAAGGCTTATCAAAAACAACATGGAAACCGACAGACCATTGGATACATTAAATCAAGCAAGAGGTAAAAGAGTCATAGTTGAACTAAAAAATCAAAAACAATTCATCGGAGTGCTAAAATCCTTTGACATTCACATTAATATTGTTCTTGACGACGCAGAAGAGCATGAAGCCGGAGAATTAAAAAGAAAAGTCGGCACTTGTTTCATAAGAGGAGACACAATTATATTGTTGACTCCGACAAAGTAAAATGACAAAAGGAACTCCTTCTAAAGGGAAGCATAACAAAGGCAGGATTCATTTTAGATGTAGACGTTGCGGTCGTGCATCTTATGCAAAAAAGAAAGGAATTTGCTCAAGCTGTGGCTATGGAAGAACAAAAAAGCTAAGAAGTTATTCTTGGCTAAAAAAATAGCTTTTTAAACCATTTATCATTAGAATTCTATACGCGGAGGTGTCAGAGCGGTCAAATGAAGTGGGCTTAGGTGTCTTACTTAATGATTAAGAAACCCATTGGCTTAGTGCCTACGCAGGTTCGAATCCTGTCCTCCGCATTTT
>JACQNI010000031.1 GCA_016203135.1 Candidatus Woesearchaeota archaeon | reverse complement strand
GGCATTAACAAATAAAAAAACAGCAGTATAAATATGTTTTTATTTATATTTTTAGTAAACAAGCAAATATTCCTTAATTTTATAATATCTTTTTAAAAATCATTTTCTTTTTAAGTAACTCTCCTTTTTTTGTCAATTGATATAATCTTCCGGTTTTTTCTTTTGGATTTAAACATTCTGCTAATCCTCTTTCCTTAAGAAATCTAAGTTCTCTTGTTATATGTGTTAACCTAATCTCTAATTCTTTTGCTATTTTTGAAGGCATTATTGGCTTATCCAGTTTGAGAAAGACCTTTTTTCTATATTCGCTCCTCAAAATAAAACCCGCTAGTTCTAAAATCATAGAAATAATCATTAAACCAATTTAAAATAAATAGATGACTTAGTTATAACCAAATCTTTTTAAAGCCCAAAATCTAAATTATTTAATGGAACATAATTATCCTGTTTTTACAGGAAGTAAATACAAATGTAAGGAGGTAAAAATGAAAAACAAATTTATTTTAAGTTTAATTTTAGGAATATTTTTAATTGGATTAGTTTCTTCTGGAATTACTAGCTATGCCATAACTGATTTACAAAAAGGAAAAACTGCAGTTGCTGGAGATGTTAAGGTTAAAGTAACCGATGTTTCTCGTACTGGAGTTGTAAGTGTTCAGGTTACAGATACTCAAACGGGAGCGACAGAGAGAGTTGCCGTAACTGAAGGCAGAACTGCATTAACCAAATTTGGAGAAGTTAGCGTAGGTGCAGTAACTCCTTCTAGTCTTTTTAAAAAAGCAAATGTGGAAAGCATTGTGGTAACTCCGACAGCAACTCAAGCAGTTATTTCTCAAGATGCAGAAGAATGTTCTGATAATTGTCAGGCATTTACAGAAAGATATAAACTTGACGAAGGTGAGACAATTACTTTGCAAGGAAATCAAATTAGTATTGATTTTATTAATGCTGATAGTGTTAAGTTTGAAGTTAATGGTCAACCAACAGAATTGTTCTCTAAAAATCAATGGTTTGAATTAAATAATAACCAAATTATAGAGATTGAAAGAATTGCCAAACTTGAAGTTCCTGCAACAATTGGACATACTATACTTGGTTTAAAAGGATATAAACTTGATGAAGGCGAGACAATTACTTTGCAAGGAAACCAGATTAGTATTAATTTTATTGATGCTAATAATGTTAAACTTGATGTCAATGGTCAAATAACAGATTTGTTAAATGAAGACAATTGGATTGAGTTGAGCAATGGTCAAATTGCAGTTGTTGAAGATATTACTAAACTTGAAGTTGCTGGAACAATTGGATATGTTAGAATTGGTTTAGCTTCTTGTTATTTTCCTTATCTTTAATTAATCTTTTTATTCTTCTTTTTTTATTCTTTTTATTATTAAGATAGTTTTATAATAATTGATTTGTTTTTAAATTTATGAATAATGTTTTTGAAATTGTTGATAAAACTGGGAGAAAAATAAGACTGACAAAAGAAAGATGGAAACATATAAATTTGAGACATCCGTATATGACTAACTATTTGAAAGAAGTTGAAGAGACAATCAAGAGCCCCCAAAAAATTATTTCTCATGACATGGGGGATTTATTTGATTATTATAATTATTTTAAACATAAAAAAGGGAAGTTAAAATTTTTAAAAGCGGTAGTTAAATATTTAAATGGTAAGGGTTTTATACTTTCAGCATATTTTGTTACGCATATAAATTAAAATGAAAAGTCAAATGAGCATTTATTATGATGAAGAAGGAGATTTCCTTGAGATTATGTTTGGTGAACCTATCTCAGACTATGGAGACCACGTGTCTAAAGATATTGTTCTTTTTCGAAATCAAGAAACAGACAAGATTATTGGAGTAGGAATATTTAATTTTAAACAGCATACAAAAGAACTTTCTAATTTAAAATTGGATCTTCCAGTTGAAGTTAATCTTTCTGCATTAAAAGTTTGATTTCTGATTAAGTATTTAAATGGCGAGCGACTTCGTGGTAAGGAGAAAATAAAATTAATTAATAACCCGTGCGGGGTCGCGAGTTGAGGGTTTTATTATAACATCCTATCTAAAGGAAAAAATAAGTTAAAATGAATACAGAGAAGAATACTTATGAGATTTATTATGACAAAGAAGGAGATTTCTTAGAGGTATCTTTTGAAGAACCGGCAAAAGAAGGGACTACAGAAGAGATAGAATCCGGAATTTTTATCACAAAAGATATTGAAACAGGAAGGGTAACAGACATAGGAATACTTGATTTTAAAAAAAGGGTTGATATCTTGGCAAGAATCCTAATAAAATATAATCTAAACCTTCCTTTAAGAATCGATATTTCTGATTGATATTTAGAGGGTCTCTTTTTTTATTAATTTGATTAAATCTAACAACAGGTTTGCGCAATGCTTGTTTATGTTTTTCATAGGACAAATTTTCCCCAAGGGGATGACCCTACTG
>JACQNI010000019.1 GCA_016203135.1 Candidatus Woesearchaeota archaeon | reverse complement strand
CATCCCTATTATATGTTGTATTTAGAGAAATACTTAAACACAAGACATGGTATGTTCAGACCATGGTTGCACCAACGCCCTAAAGCATAATTAAATAAGGCAATATTAGTCTTATAACTTAGAAATAAGGCTATTTTTTAATTATTTTTAAGTATCAAAGCCTATTTTTTTGTTTTTACTAAGGAAATAAGCTAGAATTTTATTATTTGCTCTAATCTATGCCCTAATATCTTTCCAGAAACAGCGTCTAGCCTTATATTTAGGATTTTTCCTTGAGTTAAGTAACTTATATTCCATAATGGTTTTTTATCAATAGTCTGCAAAATAATAAAGGTCTTGTCTATATTTATATTTTTATATTTCTTAAATTTGAATTCAACAATTTTTTTTATTGCCTTATCAAAATTTATTTTTACTTTTGTTAAGTCTAATTTTTCTACTTTTGAACCCCTTTCCTTAAGAACCTTTTCTGGACCTTTTACTTCTATTTTTTCTTTGCAGATAAATATCATTATATTGTCTTCATTTGGATTGTAGAAGTTGATCTGCCAAAATGCATCTTTATCATCCATCAAGAAACAGGATGAAAGATAAGAATTTTTATTTAATTTTTTAAACTCTTTTGATGATCTTATTTTTTCAAACTCCTTTTTTAGGTCTGATGCCATTATAGCTTCTTGTTTTTTATGTCTTCTAATAAACTATTTATGAAATCATCTATTTTTATGCCGAATCTTACTTTTCCATTTTGATCTCTAATTGCTAAAGTTTTATTTGCCACTTCTTTTTCTCCTATTGTAACTATTAATGGGATTTTAAGAATTTCTGCATCATGAACTTTTTTTGGAATTGACTCAACCCTGTTGTCTAGCTCAACTCTTATGTTTTTTTCTTTTAGTTTTTCTAGAACCTCCAGTGCAAAGTTATCGCATTTGTTATTTATTGTAAGCAAGGTTACTTGAATAGGAGAAAGCCACAATGGAAATCTTCCTGCATAATGCTCTATTAAAATACCAATGAATCTTTCTAGGCTTCCTAGAATTGCCCTATGTATCATTATTGGAATGTGTTTTTTTCCATCTTCCCCTTCATAAGTTAGACTAAATCTCTGAGGCATTTGGAAGTCCAATTGAATTGTACCGCATTGCCATTTTCTTCCTATAGCATCTTTAATATGAAAATCGATCTTTGGGCCGTAGAATGCACCATCTCCCTCATTTAACTTGTAATCCGTCTTTGTTTTTTTAAGCGCGCTTTTTAGTGCATTTTCTGCTTTATCCCAGGTTTTTTTATCACCCATAAAATTTTTAGGACGGGTTGATAATTCAACCATATATTCATTAAAACCAAAGACCTTGTATATCCTACAAATTAAATTTATTGAATTAATAATTTCCTGTTCTATTTGGCTTTCATCACAAAAAGTATGGGCATCATCTTGAGTTATATGTCTAACTCTTAATAATCCACCGATTACACCGCTTAATTCATGTCTATGTACAATGCCGGTTTCAACCATCCTTATAGGTAGTTCCCTGTAGCTGTGCAATGAATTTTTATAGATTAATATATGTCCTGGACAATTCATTGGCTTAACTCCGAAATCTTTTTCATCTATTTTTGTAAAATACATATTTTCTTTATAATGATCCCAATGTCCAGAAATTTTCCATAAATCATTACTAAAAATCACAGGAGTTTTTACCTCTTGAGACTTTTCTTTTTTTAATTCTTCTCTTAAATAGTATTCTATCTCATTCAAAATAACTTTGCCTTTTGCATGCCAGAATGGGAATGCTGGGGCTTCTTCATGAAGACTAAATAAGTCTAATTGTTTTCCTATTTTTCTATGATCTCTCTTCTCTGCTTCTTCTAGTAATTTTAAGTAATCATTTAGATCATTTTTTGAAGAGAAAGCGGTACCATAGATTCTTGTCAACTGTTCTTTTTTTGAATCTCCCCGCCAATATGCGCCAGATATTTTTAATAACTTTATTGCTTTAATATCAGAAGTATATCTTGCATGATTTCCCTTGCATAAATCTATAAATTCTCCATGCCTGTAAAAATTAATTGTTTTGCCTTTTATATCCTTTAAAATTTCTCTTTTAAACTTGTTGTCCTTGTAAAACTTTTCTGCTTGTTTTCTTGAAAGTTTTACTTGTTGAAACTTTAGATTTTTATTTATTATTTCCTGCATCTTTTTTTCTATTTTTGGAAGATCTTTTTCTTCAAGTTTTAGATTATAAAAATCATAGTAAAAACCATTTTCAATTACAGGACCTATAGTTGGCTTGGCTTTTGGATAAAAAGATTTTACTGCATCTGCTAGAACATGAGCTGCACTATGTCTTATTGCATCAAGATCCATATTAATTTTGTTTTGATTAAAGTATATAAAATTAACCCATAATTTTGCAATAATAATCTTTAAAAAGGGTCATTTTGTCAGAGGCTTATGACTGAAATTAGGGATTTTGATGTAAGGTATGCATTAGAAAAGGTTGTAGGAAAAAATGGATTTAATTTAGAATCAGAAGTAAACCTGCCTTATAAATCAGCTAGATCAATCGGACATATATTTAGAAAACACGTTGATAGGAAGACTTATGACAAGGTTTATACAATAGACGGTTTAACAGTTAGCCTTCAGGCAGAGATGGGAAGGATAGAAAGGGGCATTAGTTCTAAAAACATTAGAGACTATCTTGTTACAGACAAGGAAAGTGTAGTTGGTTGGCAGGAGATGAAAAGAATATTAAATCATGATGACTCTGATACCTTGCTTGGACCTATTGTTGACAGCGTTGATGATATTAAATTAGAAACAATAAATGTAAAAAATGTTTTGGTTCAATATACAGGATTGACACTTGAAAATTTAGATAAATTTAGCGATTTTATATCTGGGCTTAAGGGAAAGTATGGGTTAGAAATTTTAAGCAAAAACGATGGAATTGTTTATTCTGATTTACATCCATTACAATTTTCTGGTAGTTTAGCTGACGTTAAAAGGGTATTTTCCAAGAAAATATATAAAAGAGATGAATTAGAAACAGGAATAACAAGTGTTTATGCTGCTGGAAAAACTTTAGCAGAATCCCTTGGAAAAAAGTAAATCTTATAAATACATTAATAATCAATTAGATATATGAAAAGAGGTTTTTTAATATTAATCTTAGCTTTAGTTATATTGCCTAGCGTTCATGCTACGATATTCATTGAGAAATCCTTGAAAGATAGATATAACTTAGGAGAAGAGGTATCGCTTTCTGGATATGTGATGAGGAATACTGATTTTGATGGACTCATGTCTGTTGAGTTTTTATGCGATAATGCTACATTTCAACTGCCGTTTACAGCATTGACTTTAGATGCTGGAGAAAGAAAAAATTTTCCACAGGATTTTAAGACCCCAAAGATAATAATTCCTGTTTCCTTGACAGGGAGATGCTCTATAAGGGCTGCATTACATGAAGGGGGATTGCTTGAAAGCATCACTTCTGAGAGCTTTTTAATAACCAAAGAACTTGAAGGGGATTTTGTTGTAGACAATACAAAAATACAGCTTGGAAGAACATTTTCCTTGACAGGCAATGCTTATAGATTAAATGGAGAAGGAATAGACGGGGTTGGAGAGGTTTATTTTTCTGGAAATGGATCTAGATTTTTGATGGATGCTGTAGGTATAAGAGACGGCATATTCAAATATAATTATGAATATAGGGCAATACCTCAAGGAAATTATGAAATAGATCTTTTAGTCAGGGATACTTTTGGAAACCAAAAATTATTTGAAAAATTAACAACAATATCTTTAGTAAATGAGCTTAATTTAGTTGTTACAATAGATGAAAAGAATGTAAATCCAGGAAGTAAAATAAGGCTTAACGGGGATGTAACAACTGTACTGCAAGAAAATGTAAATGATGCTGATGTTGAGATTGAAATTGATGACAAGAAATTCATAACCAATGTTAAAGATGGAGAGTTTAATTATGAAATTATGTTAAGTGATAAGATAAAATCTGGAAAGCATTTAATGAGAGTAACTGTTCAGGATGAATTTGGCAACAAGGGAAAAAATGAAATAAGCATATATGTAAACCAGATACCAACAAGCCTAGTATTAAAAGTAAACAACAATACAATAAGTCCTGGAAGCGTTTTAACTGTAGAAGCGATATTGTATGATCAAGCAGGAGATGTCTTGACAGATCTTGTTTCTATAGAAATAAAAGATGATGAAGATAAACTGATATTTTATGATTCCATATCTACAGGCGAAGAAACCTTGCTTGAAATAGATCGATATGCCAAGCCAGGAAAGTATCAAGTTAAGGCTGAAGTTCAAGGATTAACTCAAGAAAGCACTTTTATTGTAAGCGAGGTTGTAAAACTTGACATTACTTTATTGAATCAAAGCTTACTTATGCAAAATATTGGCAATGTAGAATTTAAGAAACCAATAATAATTGATTTAAATAATGGATTTTACGAGATAACAAAAAGGGTTTCATTAAAGCCAAAAGATAATTTTACAATATTGTTGAATCAGGAATTTCCAGCTGGGCAATACTTGTTAAGAGTCAGATATGATGATCAAGCTGTTGAATTTAAAGACGTAATAATCTATGGCAAGAAGGCATTGTCTTTGAATATATTATATTATATACTAGCTTGGATTGAGATTGCATTGCTTGCACTTTTATGCTATAAAACAAGAAGATTCAAGAGGATGAACAAAGAGATTAAGTTTAAGGATATTAGGTCTGCTAAAGATTCTAGGAAGAAAATAGAAGAGGTAAAAAAGACAAGGCCAAGAGATTGGTTTAAGGGGGATGAAAAGGGCGATATTGCAGACTTTAAGGATAGGATATTAAAAGAGATAAAAGAAACTCAAGAAAAAGGCAGAGATATGTCTAAATCAAAAAAAGGGAGCTATTATTCTGAGGAAGAAGATAAAGAAAATAGAAGCCCGTTCAAGATGTTTGACTGATTGATTTTTTGATGGCGTCATTGTATAAATTTAAAAATTTAATATCATACTTGGAAAATTTTCTATGTTTTCTATTTAGATAGATTATTATTTCGTTTGCATTATTATAATCTATAGAGATTGATTCAGGAGCATTTGATTCAATAACTGCTTGTCTAAAATCTTTTAACGCTTGTTCAATATCGATATTATCTTCATATAGCAAAATTCTTAAGGTTTCATCTATAAACTCACACGATTCTATTACATAGCCTACGTTAGATACACTTTCTGCGATTTTTTGAAGATCTTCACTTCTTCTTTTTTCTACATATTTTTTTCTATGTAAAAGATTTTTTTTATTCCATTCTTTTTGATAGACGAGTCTTTTTTGCTTGTTTTTTATATAATATTGCTTCATACGTTTACTTATTTCAGCCTTATGTTGATTATTATACCTCTTAGCATTTTCACATAATCTTAGTTTATATTTATTATAAAACTGTTTGAGATAAGGACGCTTATATTTTTCATAATGGATCCTATTGTATTGCGCAGTATACCACTTAATATTTTCTTTAGGAATAAAATTTTGCTTAGCAAGTTCCTTTATTTTTCCAAGTAAACTAAATGCTGGTCTTTGAAGTTTGGCTTCTAATTCAGAAATTGGAGTCTTATCTTTAATAGCTGATAGAATATACTCAAGCTCATGCTGGTTGTATACATGGTATTTTGACATAAGATGACTTATAAATAAAAACACTTAAATAAATTTCTTTTTTAGTAAATATATGAAAGTTTATCTGGATAATGCTGCTACAACAAGAGTAGATGATGAAGTTGTGAAAATAATGTCTGAATTTTTCTTAAATAAATATGGAAATCCAGGTTCAAGCCATATAAAAGGCTTGGAAGCTAAAGAAGCTCTTGAAAAGACTAGAGAAATAATTGCTAAGGCAATAAATGCAAATCCAGAAGAAATAATATTTGTTTCTGGGGCTACAGAAGCAAATAACTTGGCTTTGAACCATAAAAAAGTGATTACTTCAAGAATAGAGCATCCTTCTGTTTTAAATTCTGCGAAAAATCCTGTATTTATTAAAGTGGATAAAGAAGGATTTGTAAATATAAATGAATTAAAGAAAAAAATTATGAAAAATTGTTTAGTAAGCATTGCACATGGAAATCATGAGATAGGAACTATTCAAGACATAAAACAAATTGGCGAGATTTGTAAAGAGAAAAATGCTTTATTTCATACTGATGCATCTCAAAGTTTTACAAAAGAAAAAGTTGATGTTAAAAAATTTGATATTGATTTGATGACTTTAAATTCACATAAAATACATGGACCAAAAGGAATCGGTGTTTTATATAAAAAGAATGGAATAAATTTAAAATCACTTATTAAAGGAGGGGGACAAGAAAAAAACTTAAGAAGTGGAACAGAAAATGTTCCTGGAATAGTTGGCTTTGGAAAGGCTGTTGAAGTTGCAATGAAGAATTTTAGTGAGAATAGGGAAAAAATGAAAAAATTAAGGGATAAGCTGATTAAAGGCCTAGATAAAAAATTAAATGGAGATAGAGAAAAAAGGCTAGTAAATAATGTGAATGTTGTTTTTGATTTTGATTCAGATACAATTTTAAAATACTTGGATCATTATAATATATATGCTTCTTCTGGATCTGCTTGTACATCTAAAGAAATAGAGCCGAGCAAAATTTTACTTGAAATTGGTTTAAGCAAAAAAGAAGCAATGAATTCAGTAAGGTTTTCCTTAAGCAGATTTAACACAGAAAAAGAAATAGATTATGTTATTGAAAAGACAAGGTTGATTTCTGAAAACCTGGGAAAACTGAAATAAACAAAGATATTTAAATGATTTTGTCTTTACGATTGATATGAACATAAAAACAGGCGCTTGGGCTGCAATAGGTCTTTTCACTGCTTTTGGAGTCGGAGGGATATTATACAATAATAAAGATATCTATGGACATATACAAAATAGTTTTTTAGGGAAGATTGTTGATCCTAATTAAGCAAGACCACAAGTTAAAGAATTACAAACTGGAAGTGAAAATTTAGAATTTAAACTTGTAGAATTTCTGAGAAATAGAGAAAGAGATAAGTTACCAATAAGCTTGAGAGTTCCAGATTTTACTGGAAATTATTTTTCAGTAGTTTCTGGCAGAAAACCCAATCAACAAACTAATTCAATGACTCAATCTAAAGAAAATAATTTTTATGCAAATACATTAGTTGGTGCGGTAGATTTATTATTTGAAGGGGATAATCCTAATTATGAAAATCAAGATCTAAGAGGTATTGAATCATTATTATTTAATCTGCCATATGCTATAACTAATATCGGCGATGTAGATGTTGAATATGTTGAAAATGAAAAAAACATTTATAGTGGTAGTTTTAAAATAATTAATGATGAGGTTTTTCTAGGCTTTGAAGTTGGATCATTTGAGATACTACATGATAATAATTTTCATTCTAAGATAATTATCCATGGTTTAGATATAGAACATGAAAGAGGAAATGATAGTTATGGGGTTTCTATTTCATACAATGGTGGAGGCAAGGCAACTTTGGGAATAAGGAAAAATAAAATAACAAGAGCCTATTCTATTGATGATAATGGTATCAAAATCTATATAGTTTATAGTGAGAAAGAAGGCGATTTTCCTGATATTCTTTTTAATCATTCTGATAATGATGGGGTTTTATTAAAAAAGGATATAACTAATTTTATTCCAAGCATATTGTTACTTAAATATACTGAAGAGTTTCTTTTAAAGGATAAAGGAAAAAATCATTAAGCTACAAAGCAATCAGTTCTTTTATATTAAAAAAGCAAAAGGCTTAAATATATTAACTATAGTGAATTATTATAATGAACATACAAAAACAGCTTTTACAGCCACAGGAAATTGAGGTTTTTTATGTCATACCTACAATCAGAAGCTACTTTGCAAAGTACATGAAAGAGCAAGGGAAAAGCCAAAAGGAAATCTCACAGCTTTTGCATATAAGAGAATCAACAGTGAGCAACTATGTAAATTCAAAAAGGGCTGCGAAGATTGAATTCAGTGAAAACATAAGAAAAGAAGTAAAAAACTCATCTGAAAGAATAAAAGACAAGTGGGATTTGTTGAGAGAAACACAAAGATTGCTTTCCTTAATAAGATACAGCAACGAGCTTTGCAGTATTCATAAAAAACTTGCAAATATTCCTGATGGTTGCACTTTAGAAAAAACTGGCTGCATATAATTGAGGTAAAAATGGAACAAGAAACAACAGGTTTTATAGTAAATAGAGAAATATATGATCATAAGAATCAGGAAAGGCATAAATTAAAGGCAAGTCCTGGATTGAATGAAGAGGTAATTAGATTAATTTCCCAAAGAAAAAACGAGCCAGAATGGATGTTAGATAAAAGATTAAAAGCGTTTGAAATCTTTAAAAAATTGAAAATGCCTGACTGGGGGCCTGATATTTCTTTATTGATCAATGAATTAAACAACATAACTTTTTACATAGATCCAGATGCTAAAAAAAATGCAAGATCATGGGATGATGTTCCTGAAGACATAAAGAAAACCTTTGAAAAACTTGGGATTCCTGAAGCAGAGAGAAAATCTTTAGCTGGAGCTGGGGCGCAGTATGAATCGCAAACAGTGTATCATAACTTAAAAAAGGAATGGGAAGACAAGGGAGTAATTTTTGAAGACATGGACAAGGCTTTGCAGGAATATCCAAATATAGTAAAAAAATATTTCATGACAAATTGTGTTTCTCCTAGCTTGCATAAATTTGCTGCATTGCATGCTGCTGTATGGAGCGGGGGAACTTTTCTTTATGTTCCTGAAAATGTAAAAGTAGATCTGCCAATGCAGGCTTATTTTAGAATGAATGCAGAAAAAATGGGGCAGTTTGAACATACTTTAATTGTTGTAGAAAAAAATGCTCAAGTTCATTACATTGAAGGGTGTTCTAGTCCTAGGTACGATGAATCAAGTCTGCATGCTGGCTGCGTTGAAGTACATGTTAAAGAAAATGCAAGGGCAAGATATAGTTCTATAGAAAACTGGAGCAGAAATACTTACAATTTGAATACTAAAAGGGCAGTTGTTGATAAAAATGGAATAATTGAATGGGTAAATGGAAATATGGGCTCAATTTGTACTATGCTTTATCCAACAAGTGTTTTACGAGGAGAAAATGCAAGGTCTGATTTTATAGGAATTGCCTTGGCTGGGAAAGGACAAAATCAAGATACAGGAACAAAGGTTTATCATTTAGCTCCAAACACAAAGTCAACAATAAAATCAAAGAGCATCAGCATGGATGGGGGGATAACAACTTATAGGGGATTGTTAAAAATAGGCAAAAATGCAGTAAATTCTAAATCAAATGTTCAATGCGATGCTTTGATGATGGACGATATTTCAAAATCAAATACTATTCCTTACATGGAAATAAACCAAGATAAAGTAGATGTCGGGCATGAAGCTAGCGTTGGCAAGATAAGCGAGGAACAGGTATTTTACTTAATGTCTCGAGGTTTAAACGAAGAACAAGCAAGGCAGATGATAGTTTCTGGATTTATTGAACCAGTAATTAAAGAACTGCCAATGGAATATGCTGTTGAATTAAATAGACTAATACAACTCGAGATGGAAGGTTCTTTAGGTTAAACCTACTTGAATATGGAATTGATAAATGAAAATGAATTGAATAATGAAACACTGAATGTTTTATATAGTGATGAGCCTAATTGGTTAAAAGAACACAGAACAAATTCTTTGAGCATGTTTAAGGAACTTCAGATGCCTGAATTTAAATATGGCCTAAGCATCATACTTAATCCAAGGGATTTTAATTTGGATATTAATGAATTTATTTCTTCTTTAAAGCAACCTATAGACATTGAAATTAAGAATAAAGAAAAAATAGAAGTTATAAGTTTTAAGGAAAATTATGGAAAGGTAAAAGAATACCTGAATAGACTAGTAAAATACAATGAAAATAAATTCACTAGCTTTCATAATGCTTTTTTTAACAATGGCTTGTTCATAAGAATTCCTGAAAATACAGAAGTAAACTTGCCTTTGATAATCAATAAGAAAATAAACCAAAAGTATTCTTTTGAGTATGTTGTTATAGTGGCCGAGCCTTTTAGCAAGATAAAGATCATAGAAAATGCAAGCTCTGAACTCAAGGAAATATTCAGAAGCAAGATAGTAGAAGTGTTCATTGATCAAAGTGCAAAGATAACTTATATGGATATTCAAGATTTTAATGATAAGGCCTATAGCTTTAATATAAAAAAGGCTGATGTTAAAAGGGATTCAGAAATTAAATGGATCGACTGTGTTTTTGGAAGCCATTTAACCAAAGCAGAAACAATATCTGAGTTAAATGCTGAAGGGGCCAATGTGCAAAACTTCGGGGTATTTTTTGGGAATTCAAATGAACAGTTTGATATTTTTACTTCAGCAATTCATAATGCCCCAAGGACATTTTCAAACATGCTGATAAAGGGCGTTTTAGATAATAAATCCAAGGCTGTTTATCAGGGATTAATACATATAACAAAAGATGCTCCTTTTTCAAATGGATATCAAAAGGAAGATACTTTATTATTGAGCGAGAATGCAGAGGTAGATCCAATACCAAAATTGCTTATTGACAATAATAATGTAAGATGCACTCATGGGGCTACAATAGGAGAGATAGATAAAGAAAAATTGTTTTATCTTATGTCTAGGGGATTAAGTGAAAAACAAGCTAAAGAAGAGTTTGTAAAAGGGTTTTTTAATCCTGTTGTAGATCAGATCAAAGAAGAAAAAATACAAGACAACTTGAAGAAAATAATCGAGGAGAAATTAAGATTATGAAACTTTTAAGCATGAATGAGATAAGGGAAGATTTTCCTATTTTAAATAGAAAGATAAATGGAAAAAGAATGGTTTATCTAGATAGTGCAGCAACATCACAAAAACCAGTCCAAGTTATCAAGGCTATAGAAGATTATTATAGGAATTATAATGCAAATGTGCATCGAGGTATATATCAATTGAGCGTTGAGGCTACAGAGGCATATGAATCTGCCCATGACGAGGTTGCTTCATTAATAAATGCAAATCCAGAAGAAATAATATTTACTAAAGGAACAACTGAATCTTTAAATCTAGTTGCTTATTCATTAGGAAATAGAATAAGGGATGGAGAAATATTGCTAAGCAAGATGGAACATCATAGCAATTTAGTTCCATGGCAGCAGCTAGCAAAAAGAAACAATTTAAAGCTGAAATTTTTTGATTTAACTGATGATGGAGAGCTTGACTTAAGCAATATTGATGAATTGATAAATAAAAACACCAAGATTGTTTCTTTAACACATGTTTCTAATGTTTTAGGGACAATAAATCCTGTAAAGGAGATTGCTAAAATAGCTCATGAGAATAATGCTTTGTTTATTGCTGATTCAGCCCAGGGTGTTCCTCATATTGAAGTAAATGTAAAAAATCTTGATGTTGATTTTCTTGCATTTTCAGGACATAAAATGCTAGGACCAACAGGAATAGGTGCTTTATATGGAAAAAAGGAAATACTAGAGGAAATGGATCCATTTATGTTTGGAGGAGATATGATAAGGGAAGTAAAATTAAATGAAAGCACTTGGAATACATTGCCTTGGAAATTTGAGGCAGGAACTCCTAATATCTCTGGGGGAATAGGATTTGGAGTAGCTGCAAAATACATCAAAAGGATTGGGATCGATAATATAGAAAATCATGAAAAAAATATTGTTAAATATGCTTATGATAAATTAAATGAAATGGATAATGTTGAAATTTATGGACCAGAAAAGAGATCTGGATTAATATCATTTAATTTAAAAGGAATACATGCTCATGATGTTTCTTCTATTTTAGATGAGAGCGGAATAGCTATTAGGGGAGGCCATCATTGCTGCATGCCTTTGATGGAACATTTGGGTATTGCAGGAAATGCTAGAGCCAGCTTTTATATATATAATAATGAAGAAGATGTTGATACATTAGTCAAAGGCCTAGAAGAAGTAAAGAGGATTTTCAAATGACAAATGAAATTTACATGGAAAATATAATGGATCATTATAAAAATCCGAGAAATTTTGGCAGCTTGGAAAGTCCTACTGTCAAGCATATAGAATATAATCCTTTATGCGGGGATAAGATTGAAATGAGCTTGTTGATTGAAAATGGAAAGATAAAAGACATTAAGTTCAAGGGAAATGGATGCAGCATAAGCCAGGCATCTACCAGCATGCTGCTTGAGATGTCAAATGGAAAAAGCATTGATGAGATAAAAAACTTGACAAAAGAAGATGTTTTTGAGATGTTATCTATCAACTTAAGCCCTGTAAGGATGAAATGTGCTTTACTTGGCTTAGATACATTAAAAAATGCTATTTTAATACATGAAAAATATGGAGAAAAAAATGAATAAACTGCCTTATTTAGGATTGATGCTTGCAATGACTACGAATGTTTTTTCTGCAGATCCTGCTAAAGTCAGGAAAATATATGATTATATTTCTGCTAAGGGAACAGAAATAAAAGTTAATTTGGGATATGGAATGGTAAATGCTAAATATTTGCCATTCAGATTAACAGAAGATGGTAAAGTTGTTAAAGGCATAAAAATAAATGCAATTGTAAATGAATTAAATGGATTAGAGAATTTTATGTTAGCTCAAACATTGCCTAATAAAAATAAAGATAATATTGGAATGCTTTTAGTAACAGACACAGCTAAAATTGGCGGGCATGACTTTGATGGAAAAGCTGAAGGCCCATATATCGTGTTTTCAGATGGCTCTCAAATTAAGAGGAGTGATTTTAATTATCCAAACTCAAAAAAAGACTCACAGTCATTACTTGATAGGCTTGTTGAAACAGTAAAAATATCAGGAGAAAATTAAAATGGCTGATCTAGAAATTAAAAACTTGCATGTAAGCATGGAAGGAAAAGAAATACTTAAAGGAGTCAACTTAGAGATAAACAAAGGAGAAATACATGCATTGATGGGGCCAAATGGATCTGGAAAAACAACATTAAGCTTTGTGATAATGGGTCATCCCAGCTATAAGATTGAAAAAGGAAATATTTTTTTTAGGGGAAAAGACATAACTGAGATGAAGGCTGATGAGAGGGCAAGGCTTGGATTATTTTTATCTTTTCAATATCCCCATGAAGTTTCAGGGGTAACTATGGCTAATTTTTTAAGAACTGCCGTTAATGCAAGAAATAACAGCAAGGTAAATGTATTAGAATTTAAAAAATTGCTTGATGAAAAAATGGAAATGCTAAGCATGGACAAGGGCTTTGCATTCAGATATTTGAATGAGGGTTTTTCTGGCGGGGAAAAGAAAAAGGCAGAGATATTACAGTTAGCTGTTTTAAATCCAGAAATTGCTATACTCGACGAAAGCGACAGCGGAACTGATGTAGATTCTTTGAAAATAATATCTGAGGGAATAAATAAAATAAAAAAAGAAAGTGATATTGGAATATTATTAATAACCCATTATAATCGAATATTACAGTATGTTAAGCCAGATAAAGTTCATATATTGATAGACGGCAGGATTGTAAAGTCTGGAGATGCAAGCTTGGCCCATGAGATAGAAGAAAAGGGTTATAAAGTTTTAAAATCTGCAGCTTAAAATGAACGGAATTGGGGGAATTTTTGGAATCTATGGTCATCCAGAGGCTGCTAAATTAACTTATCTTGGATTATATGCTATGAATCATAGGGGCCAAGATGGGGCTGTAATTATTTCTAGCGATAGGGAAAATAATTATATTCAAGGAGGACTTGGATTGGTAAAAGATGTTTTCGATGAAGATAAACTAGGAAATCTAAGGGGAAACATTGCTGTTGGGGCTGTTTATTATTCTTTAGACTTGATAAATGAACTATATGAAAAGAAAAGATCATTAGTTTTTTCTCTAGGAAATCTTGAGGAAAGGGTTTATAGCTCAATAGGAATTAAAAATAGTAGTTTAATATGTGAAATAGATTCTTTTGGTGTTTTTCCTATGGTTATTGGGGTTAAGGAACAAGCTAAAATTATATCTAGTGAGAGTTGTTCCTTGAATATTGTTGATGCTAAGTATGTTGGAAACATGCTAAGAGGAATTGAGGCTTCAATTGGAGAAAAAATAAGTCATAGAAAAAAAATGAAAAGAGAAAATAGAACCTGTTTATATGAAGTCGTATATGGACTTAGGCCTGATAGTAGGATATATGGAAGGGCTGCTGGGGTTTTGAGGGAAAAAATAGGGGCTTTGCTTGGCAATGAAGAACTAAATGGAATTACTGTTCCTGTACCTGATTCTGGGAATTTTTTTGCAGCTGGACATAGTGATTATTCAGGAAATCCAATTAGGTTTGGATTAATTAGGAACCCTTATGTTGACAGCAATATAACTGGAACAGCAAACAAGGGAGACCTAAGAGTAAAGTATAATGTTAATGCTGAAGTTGTTAAAGATAAAGATGTTTTTCTTTGCGATGACTCAATATTAACTGGTGAGACATTAAGGAAAATTATTTTTATGCTAAAAAAACAAGGCGCTAGGACTGTTAATGTCAGAACTGGACCAAGAGTAATAGAAAAATGTCCTTATGGAACAAATCTTGTTATGGAAATGATTGCTGGAAATAAAAACGATGAGCAAATAAAGGTATATATTGGAGCTGATTCATTAAAAATGGCTGATCTAAATGAAGTTAAAAAAATAATCGGAGATGATTTTTGCGATTATTGCATGACTGGAAATAAAATTCCTTGAAAAAAAACAAAAGATTTATAAATAAGTTTTTTATCAGATAATTATTAAACAGAAATGAGCACAAATACTGGTTTTGGTGAGCCGCCCCGGCGTGGTTCAAACGGAACTTATTCTTTTAGTTCTAGACTTGATAATCTAATCGAAAGGTTTTCACGTTTATTTAAAACCAAAAATGGTGATTCTTTTGTGGTTACTTATAATAACGGTAGACATGAAAAATTATATTTAAGCGATGTATTAAAATATAAATATATTACTGAAGAACCTATAAACGGACAATTTCATAATGGAAATCTACCGAAGTTGCTGGAAGATAAGCACTTTATAACTTATGGTTTAGGAGCCAATGTGATTTATTTATCGATGTTGCTGCAGCAAAGAAGGCCAATTATTCTTGCTAAAAGAATAAATGGAAACGGCACTTATCGTCCTAAAAAGTCCATTATGTATGATGAGATAAAGGGAATATCAGCAAAGGGGCTGGAAAAATATATTCATAGATAAAAAATAATATCTGGAAGACTTTCTTTTTTTACAATTGTAAATTTTTACTATGTAAAATTAGTAATTTATTTGTGGAAGTTCTTCTCCAAATATATTTTGATAATCTTTTTTTAGCCTTTCAATACTCCCTATATCAAGTTTTAAATAGGTTTGTATAAAACTTTTTAAACCAGCTTCTTCTTTATCAAATTCTTCTCTTCTAGAATCATTTTTTCTGTAAAAAGTTTTTACTGGCGAAGTTGGATCATCTTTCATCCATCCATCAGGGAATTTTTCTATTTTATCATCTTTAAATATTACATAAAATTGTCCATATTCCTTCCAATCATGCTCAACTAATTTTCCAATTTGACCAGATCTTGCATTATTTTCGTCAGTTACAAGAACTACTACATCATCAACATGGGTATTTGGGTTAAACATTATAAGCTAAAAATTTAATTGGTTTATATGAATTATTGTGATTTTTTATATAGTTTATTATTTAAGGTTATTTCTTTAATAATATTTCCTCAAGATCATAGATTGTTTTAAGATTGTAATCTGCAAATTGAGACGTTGAATTTACTATTGCAGTTTTAATGCCCAGTTTTTTTGCAGGTAAAATGTCTGATTTTTCCCTATCACCAACAAACATTATTCTATTTGGCGGAATGCTGATTATAGACGAAACATAACTGAATGCCGATCCGTTATATCTTTCATATATTGAATATGCGTATAAAGATGGGTAAAATAAATTTTTATCTATTCCTAAAGCATCTAATTTCTTAATAGCTAAATCTTTCCTACTGCCTGTAATCATAAATAATCTATAATATTTGGATAACTTTTTTAACATATCATTAAGTTTAACATCCTGACTTAAAGAACTAGAAATATCTGCATTTTCTAAGGCTTCTTGTACTATTGAAATTGCAAGATCTTCATTTTCTATACCAATAGCCATAAGAGATCCATGTGAACTATGAAGCTCAGAATATTTTTGCTGAAATGATGTTTTAACTTCTATTAATTCTTTTTTAAGAATATTACTGGCTTTTAAACAGATATAATCGTTAATCTTCTTGTCTATTATCGGATTTTTAACATATAAGGTATTATCTAAGTCAAAACCAACTGCCTCGATTTCATTATTCATACTTTTTTTAAAAACAAATAAAGATAAAAATGTTTTGTATAGTCTGAATTACAATAATCTTTTTAAATTATGTTTACGTGATCATATGAATGGAATATCAAGCAATTTTTGGAATTGATTGTGGGGTTTCTAATGGATTTGGAGTTAAAGATCCGGATTATGTAAGAAGAACAGAAGAAATTTCTGCAGATAGCCCTGAAGTTGCTTATGATAAGGCTATGGTTGAAGCAAGAAGATTTGCTAATGATTACTTGAGCAATCCTGAAACAGAATTGACAGCTGTTCAATTGCTGTCTTTAAATGGACCTAATGGCTTTGTATCTTTTGATGCTTCAAAAGCAATTGTTAAATGCTCTATGCTTGAGCATCTTTTGTCAAGCATAAATAAATCAAATGAATAAATTACAATTTAATAAAAAATTACAATTTAATAATCTTATTCTATTTTTGAATATCTACATTGGATTATGATAAAAATATTAAACTAAGTTCATATGACCTATATTTATGGAAGAAAAAGAGGAAATTTATCAAACTAAAAGAATAGTTATTCCTGAGGCAGAAGAGGTTTTAGGTAAAGAATTCAAATGCCTGGATCATGGCTTTGTTAGATTAATTGATTATATGGGTGGAGATTCTTCTATTGTGCAAGCTGCTAGGGTAAGTTATGGTAAAGGTACTAAAAAATTGAGTGAAGATAGGGGTTTGATAAGATACCTTATGAGGCATAAACATACTACTCCTTTTGAAATGGTTGAGATGAAGTGGCATGTTAAAATGCCGATTTTTGTAGCAAGGCAATGGGTAAGGCATAGAACTGCTAAAATAAATGAATATAGCTTAAGATTCTCAGAAGCTAGAGATGAATTTTATATTCCTAAACTTGGAGAGGTAAGATTTCAAAGTGTAACCAGCAGACAAGGATCTGAGGAAATAGAAGTACCACAAGATATTGCTCAGATGGTTATAGATTTTATTTCATCATCTAGTAGAACTACATTTAGCATGTATAATGTAATGATAAAAAATAAAATAGCTAGAGAATTGTCAAGAATTGGACTTACACTAAACCTATATACAGAATGGTATTGGAAAAACGATTTACATAACACCTTGCATTTTTTGGGATTAAGGATGGACAAAAAACACCCACAATATGAAATTAGAGTTTATGCTGAAGCTATGGCTGATATAGTAAAGAAGGTTTCACCGTTTGCATATGAAGCTTTTGAGGATTATGTTTTAAACGGAATGAGTCTTTCTAGTATAGAAGTAGATGCTTTGAAAAAAATTATCTCTGGAGAAAATTTAGAAGAGGTAATAAAAAGAATTGAAAATAAAAGAGAAAGATTAGAATTTGAAGGTAAATTAAAAAGATTAATTTAATCATTAAATTTTTTTTAAAAGAAACTATCTATTATTATTTTCTAGAAAAAATACCAAAAGCTATTTAAATAGGCAGTTTTTAAATTGATAATATGAGAAAAGATAAATAATTCAGTCTTTTTGATATTCTATTATTTTCATGTTCCTTTTTTTCAAGGAAAATAACATGTTTCAGCAATGAAATATGTAATATGTGAGTGCTTAATTGAATGATTAAGTATGAGGCATGAGTAGAAGGCAATAGTAGTAAAGCTCTCGCATATATTTTTGCGGCATTTAATTCCCGTTGATCCTGCGGGAGATCGCTGCTATTTGGGTTCGGCTTAGGCATGCAAGTCCTGGCTCCTTCGGGAACCGGCGAAAGGCTCAGTAACACGTCGATAATCTACCTTATGGTCTGGGATAACCTTGAGAAATTGAGGATAAAACCGGATTGGGGATTGATACTGGAATGTTTTTTCCCTTAAACGTAAGGCCATAAGATGAGTTGGCGGCTGATTAGGTTGTTGGTGAGGTAAAGAATCTTTCTTGGTAAGAAACCTTGAAAAGAAATTTATAAGCTCACCAAGCCGAAGATCAGTAGGGGAGATGAGAGTCTTAGCCCCGAGAAGGACACTGAGATAAGGGTCCTAGCTCTAAGGAGTGCAGCAGCCGCGAAATCTCTGCAATGCACGAAAGTGTGACAGGGGAACCCAAACTGCTCGCTGTTTTCAGTGGGCTTTTGTTAAGTGTAAATAGCTTGACGAATAAGTGGTGGGCAAGACCGGTGCCAGCCGCCGCGGTAACACCGGCGCCACAAGTGGCGATCACGATTATTGGGCCTAAAGCATCCGTAGCCGATCAAGCAAGCCTTCTGTGAAATCGTTAAGCTCAACTTAACGGCGTGCAGGAGGAACTATTTGGTTAGAGACCGGGAGGAGGTAGGAGTATTCCTTGGGAAGCGGTAAAATGTGATAATCCTTGGAAGACTACCAGTGGCGAAGGCGCCTACCTAGAACGGGTCTGACGGTGAGGGATGAAAGCTGGGGGAGCGAACTTAGAAAAGGAAATTTTCTGAGGCTTAGACTGGATTAGATACCCAAGTAGTCCCAGCTGTAAACTCTGCGAACTAGGTGTCACATATTCTACGAGAATATGTGGTGCCGTAGCGAAGGTGTTAAGTTCGCCGCCTGGGAAGTACGGCCGCAAGACTGAATAGGTAATAGTACTTTTCTATTACCACAGTAGACTTAAAGGAATTGGCGGGGGCGCACTACAAGGAGTGCGGCGTGCGGTTCAATTCAATTCCACACGGAGAATCTCACCAGAAGCGATGGCAAGATGAAAGTCAGATTAAAGGTTTTACTAGATGGGCCAAGAGATGTTGCATGGCCGCCGTCAGTTCGTGCCGTAAGGTGTTCTGTTAAGTCAGATAACGAACAAGACCTACATTTACATTTGCCAGCTACTCCTT
>JACQNI010000027.1 GCA_016203135.1 Candidatus Woesearchaeota archaeon | reverse complement strand
TTACTATCCTGGCAATTGGTTTAACATTTGATATATTTAACACCTGGGTTACAAATGTTTCAATAATTAAATGGTATATGAAAAGCAAACATGGCTAAATTAACTTTCAGAATCTGGGTGTTAATAATTGTTTTAATATTATCCTTGATTTCAATTTTTGGATTGCCTCCTTCTTTTTTGGAAAAAGGAATTTTAATTACAAGTGTTGAACAAAATTCAAGCGCATTTGAGCAGGGATTAAGGCAGGGGCAGATAATCACCGCAATAGACGGCAAATCAGTTGAAAGTATCGATGAGTTTTCAGAGATTATTAAAGAAAAATATCCGGCTGATTTAGATATTAAAACAACTATCCAGACAAAAAATTCTGAAATAATTTTATTTTCCAAACAGGCGCCGGAAATAACCTTTTCAGATATTCCAAAAACTAATCTTAAAGCGGGATTGGATATTTCAGGGGGAGCAAGAGCAATAGTTCAGGCTCAGGATAAAAAACTTTCAACAGAAGAAGTTAATGATTTAGTCGCAATTACAAATAATCGTTTTAATGTTTATGGAATTTCAGATATAAAAGTGAGTCCTGTTTCAGATTTAGCCGGTAATCATTTTATGCTTATTGAAATTGCCGGCGCGACTCCAAAAGATTTAAAGCAATTAATTGAACAGCAGGGGAAATTTGAAGCAAAAATTGGAAATGAAACTGTTTTTATAGGCGGAGAAAGAGATGTGGCATCTGTCTGCAGAAATGATGCAACCTGCGCAGCAATAACTGCCTGCAGCGACGCCAATGGCGGAAGCATTTGCAATTTTCAATTTTCAGTTTATTTAAGCAATATCGCCGCAGAAAAACATGCGGATATTACAAAAAAATTAGGCATAAATGAGTCGGAACCTGGATATCTTTCAAAGCCCCTTGACCTTTATGTAGATGACAAACTTGTGGACACTTTATTGATTAGTAAAGATCTTCAGGGCCGTGTTACAACACAAATTTCTATTTCCGGCTCGGGAATTGGAGCAACGCAGGATGAGGCATATTCTACAGCGGAAGAAAATATGAATAAATTGCAGACTATTTTAATAACAGGAAGTTTGCCCTACAAATTAGAAATTGTTAAATTAGATACAATCTCTCCGATTTTAGGAGAACAATTTATAAAAATTATTCTGCTGGCGGGATTAGGCGCTTTGCTTGCAGTTGCAATTGTAATTTTTGTAAGATACAGAAAATTCAAAGAATCAATGGCATTATTATTGACGAGCTTTTCAGAAATTATAATTATCCTGGGTGTTGCATCAATGATTGATTGGAATTTGGATTTGTTAAGCATTGCAGGAATTTTAGCGGTAGTCGGAACCGGAATTGACCAGCAAATTATTATTTTGGATGAATCAAGAATAAAAGTCAGTTTAAGCGTGAAAGAAAAATTAAAGAGGGCTTTTACAATTATCTTAAGCGCTTATTTTACAGCATTGGTTTCTTTGCTTCCTCTTTTATGGGCAGGCGCAGGTTTGTTGAAGGGATTCGCAATAACAACGATTATCGGCATTACAATCGGAATTTTAATCACAAGACCCGCATTCACAGATATTGTTAAAAAGATTGAGGAGTAAATTAATATTTATTTTTCTTAATATAAATTCTTTTAAATCGTGTTTTTTAAGTAGAAATATGAGAATAGGCGTTATTGGAATGGGTTTTGTTGGAGGAACAACTTCAAAAGTTTTAAAAAAAGTTCATGAAATTTTTCCATATGATAAATATAAAAAACCTTATACAAATCCTTCAATTTTAAAAAAATCTGAAGTAGTTTTTATTTCTGTTCCAACTCCGATGAAGCCAAGCGGAGAAATTGATTATTTTTCCATTAATGATTCTTTAGAAACTCTTTTAGAGAATACCTCTGAGCCAAGACCTTTAGTTGTTATAAGGTCAACAGCAGTTTCAGGGACAACAGATAAGTTAGAAAAAAAATATCCATTTAATTTCGTATTCAATCCGGAATTTTTAAGAGAAAAATATGCTTTAGAAGATATGAAAAATACGGACAGAATTATTATTGGAGCAAACAGGGAAAAAGATTACCAAAAAGTAGAAGAAATTTATAAGCCTCTTTTTCCAAAAGCGAAATATATTTTTGTCGATAGAAAAACTGCAGAAATGATAAAGTATGCTTCAAATGTTATGCTTGCCGGACAAGTTGCTTTAGCAAATGAAATTTACCAGATTTGCAAATCTTCCGGGATAGATTACGATAAAATAAAAGAAACGCTTTTATTAGATGAGAGAATTGCTAAAAATATTAATGTTCCTGGTCCCGACGGAGATTTAGGTTTTGGAGGAAAATGTTTTCCAAAAGATTTGAATGCTTTGATTTATCTTGCCAGAGAAAAAATGTATAGGCCTTATCTTCTTGAAGAAGTTTGGAGATTAAATGAAAAAATAAGAAAAAATAAAGATTGGTTAAAAATTCCGGGAGCAACATCGGGAAATAATTTTAAAAAGGAGTGCTCTTTAAAATAAAACATTCTTTATAAATTAAAATGCTTCCAAAATACCACATTATTTTAGGATTTTTGTTTTCTTTAATTTTATTTTTTATTTCTCCTTTTAT
>JACQNI010000026.1 GCA_016203135.1 Candidatus Woesearchaeota archaeon | reverse complement strand
TATCTTGGTTTTTGGATATTCCTTTTTAAGCAGTGATTTTATTTGTTCTATCATAATTATCATAATGGGTTTCATTATTTTTTGGAATTATTTTTCCCCTTATGCCTCTTTTGTTTGATTCTTTACTTTCTTCAACAAGTTTTTTGTAATTTTCATTAACATCCATTAGATATTTTACTTCTTGTTTTTTATCAAGAAAAGCTGGATTTACATACCTAAACTTATTTTTGATATCTATTTCAGGGTTTTCTTGGTCTTCAATGAATTGAAAGCCTTGTTCTAATAATCTTAGTTTATTAATTATCTTTGGGTCTTTTGAATTTTCAAGTATTTCTACTATATATTGGTCTGTTTTCCATAAGTCTCTGGATCTTAACTTATGAGATCTAAGAGCAGCTTTTACTGTATCTGCCAATAAATAATATCTTATTACTTTATTTATGTTGCCCCAATGTGTATTTTGAAGATTCATGAAGCTGAATCCAAAAAAGCTGGCTGGGAGAATGTCATTAAAAATTATTTTTCCTTGATAAGAAATTAATGAATCTGCTAAAACTTTTGGATCCACTAAAACTTGATTATAATATAATTCCCTTAAACAATAGTCAATTCTGTCTGCACATAATTCTGGAATTTCTCTTTCTAAAAGAGGAAATGAATGATGATTTGCTATTCTTTCTATATTAAAACCATGTTGTTCTATTATTTTTTTAAGACTAGAATCATATAAAAATTCCTTATGAGTTTTATCTTGGCTATCTTCATTTTTTTGACTTCCAAGAACCCAATCAGATATATGTGAAAATACTCGATGAGAAACATCATGAGTCAAACCTGCTACTTGCTCTTCTAAGCTGGCATTTAATTTTCTTAACAGCATAAAAACACCAACCGAATGATCATATCTTGAAAAATTTATTACGTTATTTCCTTGATATTTCTGAGGAACTCCAAATTGATTGATATAATGCAACCTAAGAACTTCACTTGAATTTAGGATTTCTATCAATACAGGTTCTTTTATTCTTGTTTTTCCGTAAATTGGGTCTTCTTTTCTTATAATGTTTGATTCATGAGGAATTATTTTCATATTATCTTTAACAAGGCAAAAGACTTATAAAAATTTCTAGTCTTCATTATATATGGCCTGTTCTAATTGTGAAGCAAAACCAGTTATAAAACTTACTGCTGGACCAAGATTATGCAAAAATTGCTTTATAAAATATTTTGAGAAAAAGGTAATTAAGACCATTTCTAAATATAGGCTTCTTGATAAAGAAGATAGTGTTGCTGTTGCTGTTTCTTCTGGAAAAGACTCTTTTGCTTTGCTATATATTCTAAATAAAATTGCTGAGAAGAATAGAAATTTAGATTTAAAAGCAATTGCAATTGATGAAGGTATAGAAGGATATAGGGATTTAACTTTGCTTGAAAAATACTGCAAGGAGAATAACATAGAATTGCATGTAACTTCCTTTAAGAAGGAATTTGGCTTAAGCTTGGATGAAGCCATAAAGAAACTAGATGTAAAACCTTGCAGCATATGCGGGGTTTTTAGGAGATATCTATTGAATAAAAAGGCAAGGGAGCTAAATGTAAAGAAATTAGCTACTGGACATAATTTAGATGATGAAGCACAGTCAATAATGATGAATAATATTAAGGGAAACTTGGAAAGAAGCTCTAGGCTTGGACCAATAACTGGGACTGTAAAAGATAAAAGATTTATACCTAGAATAAAACCATTGTTTTTCATGACTGAAAAGGAGACAGCCACTTATGCTCACTTAAGGGGATTTCCGATAAAATTTTCTGAATGCCCTAATGCTTATGGATTAAGAAGGGACATAATGGATATGCTGAATGAACTTGAAAATAAACATCCTGGAACCAAGCAGGCAGTAATAAATTCTTTTTTAGATATACTGCCAATTTTAAAGGAAAAATATTCTGATAGGGAGATTAAAATATGTATAAACTGTGGTGAACCAAGCGCTTCTGAGATATGTAAATCTTGCCAAATATTAAATAAACTGAAGGCGGTTAACTAATTATTTTTGTTTAAATGCTTCTAAGTCTTTATCCATCTCTCCTGAAAATCTATAGTCTATTAAAGAAATTAATTTTTGTGGAGCGGTTCTTCCAAGACCTTTCATTGCTTGGTAACCTATTCCTTTTAATAAATGATCTGCATCTTCCGGTTGGAAAGATAATTCTATTTCTTTTTTTGGTTTTATCTCTTTTTTTCTTTCAAACGAGAACATTAACTCTTTATTTGAGCCTATGTACATCCCAAAATAATCTCCAGTAATTGTCATAATAAAATCAAAAATTGGTTTATCTGTAGAATAATTTTCATCTAGAATAGGGATAGGATCATAAAAATTAATTAACTCAATTATTGGTTTTTTGCTTATATTGACATCGAAGCATTCTGTAGCATTACCAATTTTATAACCTAAAGAAAATGCATAATTTATCAATGGCTTACCATTATCACTTAACATTTCTGAACTTATTTTTTGTTGATGTATCCACTTTAATACTCCAATAAGAAAATTTTGCTCTGTGGAGTGATATGCTGCAACACATTTTCTATCTTTTTCTAACTCTGGCCTATATGAAACCTCTGCTCCAGTAGGATCTATAGTTTTGTCTGGAGTTAGATCTGTCTGGTATATTCTTAAATCTAGGTTACTGTCTCCACTTATATTGCTCTGGATAACTCTTCCGTTTGGAGTTTTTGTTATCCATTCATAACCACCCCTAAAATCTTGATTATTTGATGACCAGATTGAAGCTCCAATGGATCCAACAAAATCATTTATAGATGAAAATCCAAATTTTCTATAATCCCAAATTTCTTCTTTACTTAATATAAATGATGCTAGCCAACCAATCATTAAATAGAAGTCTTCTGCTTCAGCGGATTCTTCTATTATTTGATTATTTCTATGAACTTTCCACTTATTATTTTTTCTGTCTGTAAAAGCTTTATTTAAATTTTCAGTAAAATGTTTTTTTTCTTCTTTTGGTAAGGTCTTAAAATATCCTTCTTGTACCATTTCTTTTACAATAGAAATGATATCTGAATTAAGGGTATGACCAAAATAAGGAAATATACCTTCACTACTAGCTTTTTTTATTTTTTTCTCTAATCCACTAGAATCAATTTTTTTTCGTGCTTGTGGATAGACTATATAATTGAACCTCATATAATGCTAAGATTAAACAATTTTTTAAATATTTGGGTGTTATAAAATTTAGATTAGTTAAAGTAGAAAGGTTTTTAAAAGATTAAAATTCACTATAGTAAAGATAATTAAAATGGTCAAAGAAGGCGAAAAGGCTCCTGAGTTTAATCTTAAGGATACAAATGGAAAAAGTGTCAAGTTAAGCCACTTTAAAGGCAAAAAGCTATTGTTATATTTTTATCCAAAAGATGACACTCCAGGATGCACTAAGGAAGCTTGTAATTTAAGAGATAATCATAATCTGCTTAATAAAAACAATATCAAGGTTATTGGTGTTAGTTTAGACAATCAAGAAAGCCATAAAAAGTTTTCAAAGAAATATAATCTGCCATTTACATTGTTATGTGATACTTCAAAGAAAACCTCTACTGACTATGGGGTTTATGGGAAAAAAATGTCATTTGGAATACCTAAGATGGGAATAATAAGAACTTCATTTTTAATTGACGAAAAAGGAATGATAAAGAAGATATTTAATAAAGTAGATACTGAAAATCATGCAAGTCAAGTGCTTGGCAAGTAAGCTTTATAAACACAAAATCTTAGAGTTAATATGGCAAATAAAATATATCATGAACAGCATAAATGTATAGGCTGTAGTGCCTGTGCCTCAATCGCTCCACAATATTGGGAGATGAAAGAGACTGAGGGAGAATATAAGGCTCATGTTGCTGGATCTATTGTTAGCAAGGATAATATAGGAACTGTAGAGAAAAAGAATATAAAGGAAGAAGAAGTTTCAATTAACAAGGAAGCTGCTGAGGCTTGCCCTGTTGATTGCATACATGTAATTGCTAATACTAGTATAGTAAATGAAAACTCGAAAATGACTCAGGAAGAACTAAAAAAGGTTTTGGAGGACTAAAATGATAACAATTACAGAACAAGCTGCTGTTAAGGTAAAGAACTTAATAGAGAAGGAGAATAATGTTGAAGGATTAAGGATACAAGTAATGCCTGGCGGATGTGCAGGATATATGTATAATTTCTTGTTTGACAAGAAAAGGGATGGAGATATTGTTATGGAAGTAAAGGGTTTGAATTTTTTCATAGATGAAGACAGCTATATGTTCTTGGATGGATCTAAAGTAGATTACATTGATTCTTTAAAGGAATCTGGATTTAAGGTTGAAAATCCAAATGCCAAGTCCAGCTGTGGATGCGGACATAGCTTTGGATAATCTTATAAATTTTTTTATCTTTAAAATGAAATGATAGATTCAAATACTTTTCATATTGGCGATAGGGTGAGATTGATATATAGTAGAATTAATGAGGATATTTTAGATGTCTTTAGCCGTGAACTGACTGATGGTGACTATGATAAATATGTGCCAACTGGATATGTATATAGTATTCATCCTGAATATATCAGACTTTCTAATGAGCCAATCAATAAAGTTCCTTCTTGGACAGGTTGGATATCTACAGCTAAATATAAATATTC
>JACQNI010000029.1 GCA_016203135.1 Candidatus Woesearchaeota archaeon | reverse complement strand
TGCAAAAAAAGACATGAATATAATAAGAATAGCTTTTGAGTTTGAGTTTGCCTTGCTGAGCATCATATTGCCGTTAAAAAAGATAAGAACAAAAAAAGCAAGGCATTTAGAAAATCATATTCATTCATGCTTTGAAATAAACATAGAGGATATAGCAAGAAAATGCAGGGAAATTACATTTACTTACCTTGAAAACTTCCACAGAAAGAACTTTCAAAAAGAATTTTTTGAACAAGTATTTTTTAAAATTTATAATTTACTCGTGTAAATCATTATTTCTTCTTCTTAATCTAGAATAATTTAACGCTAAGTTTCTTTTATCTTTATCCTTAAGATTAAAAAATGTTTGATTAAAAATCATTGTTATTTTATCCCAATCTAGCTTTCCCTGACAATTACCTTCCTTATGTATAAATTTTAACTATCTTTTTTCCAGATCTATTGTAAACTGTTTTAGTTTTATCTTTAAAAAAATTAAGATTATACCATCTTGCCATAAATCCGCAAAAACAAAAAGATATATAAAATTAATTGATTGTTTAAATTAAAAGAGGTTATATGAAGCATATTTCAGAGCGTGAATTACAATTGCCAGAAGCTCAGATAGGCAGATTGCTTAAGATAGCTGCTGAAGATAAAAGCATTATTTCAATGTCAGTTGGCGAGCCTGATTTCTTAACCCCAAAGCCATTGTTAAGTTATGCAAAAACAATCATAAACAAATCAACACATTATTCTCCAACCTCAGGAATCCACGAACTAAAAGAAGCCATTGTTAAAAAATTAAAAAAAGACAATAAAATTAACTTATCTCCAGAAAACATAATGGTAAGCTGTGGCAGCCAGCAAGCAATTTTTACAGCATTACTATCGACAGTAGATCCTGGAGAACAAGTCATTATTCCAAATCCTAGCTATCTTGCTTATATTCCTGCAATAGATCTTGTTAATGGAACTCCAATCTATTTTAAATTAGATCAAGAAAACAATTTTGAGATAAACCCAGATAAAATAAAAGAAGTGATAGACAAGAAAAAATCAGAAGTCTTGATAATAAACACCCCAAGCAATCCAACAGGAACAGTAATTTCAAAAAAAATTCTTGAGGAAATAGCAGATATTGCGGTTGAAAATGATCTTTATGTTTTTTCAGATGAAGCCTATGAAAAATTAATCTATGATAAAAAGCATGTTTCTATTGGCAGTTTAAATGGAATGCAAGATTACGTTGTCACATTCCATACATTTTCAAAAAGCTATGCAATGTGCGGTTTTAGACTGGGTTTTGCTGCAGGCCCAAAAAAACTGATTGAAGCAATGTCAAAAGTCAGCCATTATGTAGTTCTTGCCCCTCCGACTTTATCTCAGTTGATTGGTGTTAAAGCCTTATCTTTGCCAAACAAATATGTAAATGTAATGGTTAAAGAGTATAAAAGAAGAAGAAATTTTTTAGTTAAAAGATTAAATGAAATTAATCTAGAAACAAAAATGCCTGATGGCGCTTTTTATGCATTTTCAAGCATAAAAAATTACAGTAATAATAGCAATAACTTCGCTGAAAAAATTCTGAAAAAAGCAAAGGTAGCAGTAGTTCCAGGAACAGAATTCGGCAGATATGGAGAAGGTTTCATCAGATTCAGCTATGCTACTAATTATTCTTTGATAGAAAAAGCTATTGATAGACTAGAAAAATTCTTGAAAAAAAAGTCAAATAGCTTGGCTTAGGGATAGTTTATTATTTAATTTCTCAAAATATTTTTCAGTTTCCTGATACAACAAAGTGTCATAAACTTTTATTAGTTCTTTGACTGTAGGATTTTCCTGATTCAATTTGAATAGCTTTGCTCTTCCTATATCTCTCGTATGAATTACTATCCTAAATCTTATTAAATTGCCCCATATTCTATGCAATGTTGTCCAGCTAATATTAGCATTTTCAGCAATATCCGAAAGCGAGTAATCTAAATCCCTGCCTTCAATCATAAAATCAAGTACTCTTATGACTGGTGAGTCTCCTAAGGCCTCCCTAAATATCGTCGCTTCCATGTATGATCAATAAAATAACAACTATTTAAAACTTTCTATTAAAGTATATTAATATACCAAATTATCAAGTAAAATTTATAAAGATTATTATCTTTATTAGGTCATGGAAAAAAGAGCGATTCAAGAAAAGATTCTAAGAAAACTAATGTCAATGAAACCAGCAAAATGGGGGGCTTCCCATACAGAAGAAAAAAATCTAGTAAAAAGTTTTCCAAAGCACTTGCGTGGAGAGAAAGTTATGATAAAAGCAATCGATGAATTATATCAATTAGGGTTTTTGTTAAAAATGAAAAAAACAAGCGAGTGGCATGTTTCGCTAAATCCTGAAAAGAAAGAAGAGATTTATAGGTTCTTAGGGCTGCCACCAAGATAAGGCAAAATAATTAGGTAATTAATTACTACTTTATAGATACTACAAATAGAAAACTTTATAAAGGTCAGGCAATATAGAATATTCATGAAAGCAGATATTGGATTTTATTTGGATAGAACAGTAGAGGAGAGATTACCTCAACTAACAACTTCTGAATCTCCATTAAGATTAGAGAGAAAAGTTACAGATTTCTATATTCTTCGTTCTCAAGATCCTGTATTAGCCCATTCTTTTGTTTATGGAACTACAGATTCTGAAATGATGTCTGAAGATCCACTACATATTGAAGCACAAAAATCTTTAGGTTTTCAGTCAGGAAGTTATTTACATTATGGAGGATGCAATTTAAATCCAGAAAAAATTGCAGTGTTTAAAAAAATAATGGAACATATAGTTGCAAATGACATTCCACTTTATATGACTGCAAAAGACGAATCTGGAGAAGAAATATTGGTTAGAGGGTATAATCCTATTACAAACACAGAAATTCAAAATCCAAATTTTAAACAAACATTGCCAGACCTTTTAGAATAGTTGCCCTTTCTTCTTTAATTTTCTTACTTTTTGAATCATTTCTGGCACGTCACTTTCTTTGATTCCTAGCTTTTTTGCCCTTTTTCTGCCTTCTAATGCAATTGCTCCTATTTCCTTAATCAAATCTTCTTTAGATGGAATTGATATCTTTTTCAAGATAATTGCATCTTTTGAAGAAACTACTGAAAAAATAGTTCCCTCACTAGCTTTTAACTCCTCTCTTATATCTTGGGGTATGACAATTTGCCCCCTTGATGACATTTTAATTGTTTCTGCTGGCATTTCGACCTCCAACATTCTTATTTTCTTATAGTAAGATATACTTATTTATAAATTTTTCTGTTAGAACAAAACACCGGAACCCCATAACGAACGAAACGACTAAATGAAATATCTCCTTTAATTCTGTGTCCTTATTGCTCACTCTGTTCGTTGGATTGACAGACTTCAAATTTACTTTTAGTTTTTCCTACACTTCGCTAAGGAACGTTGCACAAAAAATCAAACCTAATAATACAAGTGTTTATAATCTTGTTTATAATCTCTTTTTACATTTTCAAGAAGTCGCATGTCAGCAGATTCTAATCTAGCAACCAATTCTTTTTTTCTCCACTTATTTCTTCTGTATATCTCTGCTGTTAAGTAATCATCATGAGTGATAGTGGGATTTTCTAGCCCCCTGATTATGCCTTGATAAAATTGTATAATATCCCCTTTTCGCAAATGTATGGAGATTGGTAATCTAAATTGTATATCTGATGTACCATTCTTGCTTAAAACTAACTCAGAACGCTCATAAGCCTGTTTACATCTCTGTACAACAACATCTAAATAATCCCCCATAAATAGTGTTACTATTATATAATTTATAAGCCTTTCGGAATAGTGGTTTTACAGACTTTAAAAGAGATACTCTGCTAACGCAGAAATTAATACTGTTTTGCAAAAATTCTACTTTGATTTTTTACCTTCAGCACATTTACACTAAAATCAATTCAATTATACTTCTCAACATAAATCTTTTTTGGATCAAAACCAAGATCCTTCAATAAACTTTTAGTCTCATCAACCATATTTATCAAGCCGCATATATAAGCCTCCATATTCTCAGAATTTTTAATGTATTTTTTAATAGCGTCTTGAACATGGCCCTTTTCTCCTTCCCATTCCTGCCTGCTTAATATCGGTATATATTTGAAATTTTCATGTTCTTTTTCAAGTTCCTCAAATTCTTTTCTATACAATATTTCTTCTTCAGTTTTCTCTCCAAAAAACAGCCATATTTTTTTACTAGTCTTTAACTCAAAAATTCTTTTTATCATGGCTCTTAAAGGTCCAATTCCAGTTCCTGTCCCAACAAAAATAACATCATTTTGTATCGGCTCTTTTAAAGTAAACAATCCCAATGGACCTTTTATTTCCAAAACATCCCCAACATTAACCCTATCACATAGATATGTAGAAAAATATCCCCCAGGAATTTTATTCAAAACAATCTCTATTTTGTTTTTACTAGAAGGAGAAGAAGCTATTGAATATGGCTTTACCATTGGTTTTCCTTCCCTTAAATGCTTGATAAATATGTATTGCCCAGCTTTAAATTCGATCTCTTCATTATTGCTTAATTTAAAATGAAATGTCTTAGTATCAAAGCTTTCTATATCTATCTTTTCAACAGTAACTTTAAAATCTTTAAGCATATATAGGAAAAATTAGCAGTTTTTAAAAAAGTTTTGTTATTTAGTTTTTACTTCGCCTTCCAAATACTTATAGGCAGAATAAGCAGCACTTACAGCCTCTCCGACCCCCACAATAGCTTGCTTAAAGCTAGTATTAACACAATCCCCAGCAGCAAAAAATCCAGGAATATTTGTTTTAGCCTCTCGATCTATAATAATCTCTCCATTTTTATCAAGTTTTACCCCTAATTTTTTAGCTAGCTCAGTTAAAGGTATATGGCCTATCTCAACAAATAAAGCATCTAACTTAAATTCTTTTTTTCCTTTATATGGCTTGTCAAAAATAACAGATGTAACCTTTTTATCTCCTTTAATTTCAGTAATATTTGTTTTGCCTATTATTTCTATTTTTTTATTTTTCTTTACCCTTTCCATGTTTATTGGCTCTGGATGTATTTTATCTCCTCTATATATGATATATACTTTTTTTCCATATTGAGTTAATAACAAAGCCTCTTTTGCAGCAGAGTCACTTCCTCCAACAACCCCAATTATTTTGTTTCTATAAGCATATCCATCGCATAATGCACAATTATGAATTCCTTTAGAAAAAAATTCCTTTTCTCCAGGAACATTTAATTTTCTATATTTGGTCCCTGTTGCATATATTATTGTCTTGCTTCTATAGGTCTTTTTTCCATCGCTTACAAGAAAACCATTATTTGTCTTTTTAATATCCTGAATTTTTTGTTCTTTAATTTCCACAAATTCCTTGTAGTCTAATGCATGCTTTTTTAACTTATCAGCTAATTCTTGTCCAGTCAATCTTATAAAACCAGGATAATTTTCAACAACATCTGTAAGAATGATAGTCCCTCCAATAGATTCTCCAAGAACCAGAGTTTTTATCCCAAATCTTCCGCAATACATTCCTGCAGCTAAACCAGCACAGCCACCCCCAATAATTATGACATCATACATCATTTATCTATCTTATCTATTGTTTTTAAATTTTTTGTTAAAGAAAGAATTATAAATCAGGCAAATTTTCAAGAAATATGGATTATAAAAAAGAATCAATAAAGCTTCATAGACTGTATAAAGGAAAGATTCGGCTATCTATAAAAACAAAGGTTGAAAACAAGCAGGATTTATCATTAATTTATACCCCTGGAGTTGCAGAAGCAGTAAAATTAATTGCAAAGAATAAAAATGAAGCACTAGAGTTAACTAACAAAGCAAATCAGGTTGCAATAGTAACCGATGGCTCAGCTATTCTTGGTCTAGGAGATTTAGGTCCTGAAGCAGCATTGCCAGTTATGGAAGGAAAATCTGTTTTATTTAAAAAATTTGCAGATATAGATGCAATTCCTATCTGCTTGAATACTAAAGATTCAAATGAAATAATAAAAACAGTAAAAAACATCTCTCCAATTTTCTCTGGCATTAACCTAGAAGATATATCTGCTCCAAGATGTTTTGAAATTGAAAAAAGACTTCAACAAGAATTAGATATACCAGTTTTTCATGATGATCAGCATGGAACAGCCATAGTCATTTTAGCTGGCTTGATAAATTCATTGAAATTATTAAAAAAGAAATTTAAAGAATGTAAAATAGTAATAAACGGGGCAGGAGCAGCTGGAATAGCAACTTCAATATTGTTGAATGAAATGTCTCCAAAAGATATAATAGTCCTAGACAGCAAAGGCATAGTTAGCAAAAAAAGAATAGATCTTAACTTCAAGAAAAAAGAAATCTTGAAGTTTACAAATCAAAACAATATTAATGGAAATCTTGAAGATGCAATAAAAAAAGCAGATATTTTTATCGGAGTCAGCAAGCCAAATGTTTTAACCCTTTCTATGATAAAAAAAATGAATGATCCAATAGTTTTCGCTTTAGCAAATCCAGATCCAGAAATAACCTATCTTGAAGCAAAAAAATCCGGTGTAAAAATAATAGCAACAGGAAGATCTGATTTTCCAAATCAAATAAATAACGCTTTAGTTTTTCCAGCATTGTTTAGGGGCTTACTTGATAATAAAATAAAAAGGGTAACAACAAGAATAAAATTGAATGCAGCAAAAGCCTTGGCAGATTCAGTAAAAGATCTAAACAAAGACAAAATAATTCCTTCTATATTTGATAATAATTATATAAAAAATATTGTTGAGTCAGTTAAATAGTTCTTAATTCTCTATCAAAAAAATGCTGATTGACTTTCTTAGGTCGCCTTCCCATATCTTAATTCAAATAAAGAAAAAGTTATAAACATTGTTATAATCCTAGATTTTTACATTACAAACCTTGCATTTCTTCAAAACCCTTTCCTGAGCTAATCTCATAGCAGCATCTCTTGGCTTTATTTTCTGTTTTTTAGCTATGTTCAAGACTATTCTTGTATTTCTGATTATTTTCTCTTCAACCATTTTAAACATCCTTTTCTCATTGCCTTTTATGTATTCAACATAAGAGCTTATTACTCCCCCAGCGTTTGCAACAAAGTCTGGAACTACTAAAATTCCCTTTTTATGCATGTATTCTTCTACTTCAGGAGTTGTTGGAATATTGCTTCCCTCAACTATCAACTTAAATTTTAAGTCATCAACATCACTTATTTTAATTAAATCAGGAACAGCAGCAGTAACTAAAACATCTGCTTTAATCCTTAAGATATCCTGCCCTTTTAGAATTTCTCCTTGTTTGTAATCTATTACTGATCCCTTATCTTTTTTTATTTTTGCCAACTTTTCAAAATCAATTCCATTTTTATTATGCAAAACTCCCCTTGAATCAGAAACAGCCACAAGTTTAGCTCCATCTTTAGTTAAAAACTTTGCAGCAAACCAACCAACATTTCCAAATCCCTCAACAGCAAAAGTCATGTTTTTTATTTTTTTATTCATGTGTTCAACAGCAACCTTTGTAGCCTGATAAACCCCAAACCCAGTACTTCCAAGTTCATGAGGCAAACCTCCAAGGCTTTTTGGCTTTCCAGTAACGCTCTTATTTCCATTTCTCTTTGCATACCAAGCCATTTCTTTCTCCCCAGTATTAATATCAGGAGCAGCAACATATAATTTTGGAGAAATTTCTTTTAGTGAATCAGCAAATGCTTCAATGATTTCTTTTTTCTTTTTCTCAGTCAATTCCTTAGGATTAGCAATTATTCCAGATTTTCCACCGCCAAAAGGCAAACCTGCCAAAGAGCATTTTAATGTCATAGTCCTTGCAAGCCTAGCAACTTCATCCAGATCAACATCAGGGGTCATTCTTATTCCCCCTTTTGCTGGACCTAAGCTTGTAGAATCAATAACCAAATAACCATGCATTCCAACTTTCGCATTATAAACTTCAATTGTTTTTTCTGGACCTATTCCATCGAAATTAACCATTTTACCCCTTTTTAATTAAATATTAATAACTGCGTGGTTTTTAAATTTTTGTTTTTTTTTAACGTACCCTTTGTACCATTAAAAAAATTCTTATTACTTAATTAATTATTAATAAGCCTTGATACGACAGTCCTCAGACTTTGTTTAATAAGTAGCTTTTATTTAAAAAGTCTTTAAATTACGGTTGTGGTGGAAAATTAAAGAAATATGATTCTATAGGGATCAATAAATACATAACGATAAAGGTGCTTATTAAAGCTAGTGTTAAAAGACGGATATACCATCTTGTTGAGGCAACCAATTTGTCAAGATGATGGTCAATCTTATTATCATTTGTTTTTCTTAATCTACTGATATCCATAAAAAGATTTAACCATCTATCTATTGATTTTTTAGAACCGAATTCTAAGATTAGTCTTAGCAGATATATTGGAGCTAGAGGGTGAACCCAACTACATTTATCTTTTTTATGAATAAATATAAAAAAAGAGACCCTTATATTAGGGTATCTCTTTTGAGTATATAATTTTAATTTAAGTCCATTAATAAACATTACAGTTAAAAAATAGAAGGCACCCAGATATGCAATCAGAAAGAAGGGGAAAAATATTAATCCAATATAGGAATATATTATCATTATGGTAACCAAGAAGCAATATATAAAAATTTACCTATAAGTGTTATGAATTGCTTATAAAAGTGCTTTGCCATAATATCTAGTTGTTATTTTAAGGAATAAATGAGTTAAATATAAAAGGAATAAGACCTACTTAAAATTGATGAAAAACAAACTTAAAAAGAATATTTTGATAGCTGGAGTAATTGGGTTAATAGTTGGTATTATCTCAGATATATTATTCATATTCTCTTTTAATATCTTAGGAGAAAATGGAAGTTTATTTGAAATATTTTATGGGATATTATCTTATATTTTTATTGTAATTCCTCTTTTTTTATCAAGGCAGATCTGTGTGAAACAAGGAGATTTTACTGTTGGTTGTTGGAGTGGTTTAACTGTTGTGATGTCTTTAATAGTTTATGTTGTTCTCTTTATTCTAATTTATTATGTATACTACGAAATTAAAAACCGTAAGTCTTATGTAGAAGCCATAAAAAGAAAAAGGTATACTAAACTCATTATTAATATTATAACAGTTCTTTTATTGTTCTTTATCCTTTTTCCTATTGTTAGTTATAATTACCAAGATGAACCAGATTATCCAGATGAAAAACTTAAAGCAAATTGTAATAACTATTGTTTTGAACAAGGTGGTATGGATTCTTATGTTTATTATTTGAGACAACATGAATTTTTTACCTGTATTTGTTATAATGATACCAGTAAGTTAGATGCCCATAAGATAGATCGTATATGTGTTACAAAGCAATTTGATATAAGGATTAGAGATTGTAATTTAACTAATTGAGATAATATTTTATTTAAAAAGTAGTCAAGATTTAGGGCTTATTAAACAAAGCCCACTCCTTAAAAGGATTTAAATATAGCCAAACTAAGAGTTGAATATGAATAAACTACTATTTATTTTAACAATTCTATTATTTGTTACTTCGTGTTCAAGAGAAGATACACAAGTACAAGAACATAAACTTGAGCTAGATAAATGTAAAGATTTCTCAGTTAGATCATACAATGCAGAAATTGTAAATCTCTCTGATATTATTTATGAAGACTACAAACCAATAGTAAGATTAGAAGAATTACCGGAAGTCCATAATAACAACAAAATATCATTTATAAGAGATATTCAGATAGGAAATTCTGGTGGTAAACTTAAGGGTTATATAATATTAACAGATAGCCAAGATGATCCAACAATAAACAATAATATCCTTATAAATTTAGATATTTATCAAATAGAGAGCTTAAATCAGAATAATAAAACCCTTCTTTACAGAGCTTCTGAAAATATTAAAAATGGTAGTCTAATTACATATAGGGATAAAGGAAATGAAAAATCAGTACCTGCATATTATTTAGAATTTTCAATAAATGATTTTTTTATAAATCCAACTAAATGCTTAGGAGAATTAAATTTAAGTATAATTGGCGAGGATAATTTATTTCTCAATACCGCACCAATTATCCTATTCACAGATTATGAAAAACCTACTGACAAGAACATCTATAAAGAAATTGAAAACGCAGAAGGCCACATCATCCTCACTGGAGATAAATCAAATATCCCAAACCTCACAAAAATGCCTTTTTTATGGGTAATAGAAAATAAAAAACCCTCCTACTTATTCGGAACTATCCACTCATCAGAAGATCGTGTAATTACACTCCCAGATTCAGTAATAGAAGCAATTAATCAATCAGATGTTATCTATATAGAAATTGATCCAGAAGAGTTAACAAGCCCCTCATCTTATGATGTATTCTTACAAGATGACTTAACATTAGAAAAATTACTTCCGAAAGATATCTTAATGAGATTAGATAAATATATGGTTTCTAAAGGAGAGTCTATATTAAAGTATTATAGATATAAGGTTTGGTTTATTAATTCCATAATTGAAAGGGGTTTAGGAAAAAAAGAAACAGAGAAAAAACCGATCCTTGATATTTATATTACCAATTTAGGGAAAGATTTTGGTAAAGACATAAAGGGTATAGAAAGTCTTAAAGAACAACATAATATTTATGATAACCTAAAACTAAATGAACAAATTTCTTTACTAAACAGCACTTTGACTAGATTAGAGTCAATTGAATCAGAAACAAATGAAGGTGAGAAATTTATAACAGATCTCTATATTTTAGGTGATGAAAGCATGATAAACCTTTTCTTAACTGGATATTCTAAAACAGAAGTAGAATCTAAAGTTCTAGATAGGTTATTAAAAGATAGAAATAAGAAAATAGCTTATAGAATTGACGAACTAATTAAATCTAATCCAAACAAGAGTTTTTTTATTGCTGTAGGAGTAGCCCATTATCCACAGGAAGAAGGAATTATAGATCTACTAGAAGATAGTGGATATGAAATAAATCGTGTGGAATTTAAAAAGAGAGATTTGTGTGGTTCAGGATACCTAAAATTTAACGGACGTTGCTATTATAGCTATGTAGAAAACCAATAAAGATTATCTTTTTAAAGAATTTATAAAATTTTTCATGGTCTTAAGCTGATCTTCATATTCTGGGAGGCTATTATTCAAGGTATTGATTTCTACATCAATATCTAGACCTATCCACTCAAATACTTCTTTATTATCCTCAAGTAATTTTTTATATTCTACAATATGACGTTTAAATATAGTTAACTCAGACTCGTATCTATCAACTATGATCTTATTGGTAGTATAATCAGTGCTAGTCTCGTCATAATAATCCCTCGCAGTTGTTGCTAATATACCTACATCCCCCCTAAATACCCTAGATAACGAAACCCATTTTTTTAAGACATCCCTATAATTTTGAAATTCTTGATTTCTCTGTTCAACTATGGCCTGAGAGGAATTTAATTGATTTTTCAAATCAATATCCTGTATTTCCAGATTATCCTTTAACTCTGTTAATTTATTTATTTTAGAATTCATTACATAATAAATTGAAATATTTGAAAAAATCAAAATAACAACAATAATCCATGGCAGCAAATTAATTTTATTGTTAATCTTCATGCGTCTTATCAATTATGCATCCTTATAAATTTTACCCCTTTTGATATAAATCCTTTAGTAATAAAGCATCTGCCTCAATATTCGGGCTTTCTGAAATAACAACGCCTTTGATATTAAAATCTTTCCAGGCTTTTACCAAGTCTTTATAGTTTAAATCAGAATCTTTTAAATTTAAATGTTTCTTTTCTCCTTTTAGCCCATAGTCAATCCCAGAAACATGGATATGCATGTTTTTTATTGCCTCTTTACCAAGTTCTTTCTCAATCTTTTCTAATATTGAAGTAAATTCTTCATAAGTGTTGTATTTTCCTCCTTTAGCATGCATATGTGCAAAGTCAACACAAGGCAAAACCTGTTCTATTTCTTGGCTTAATTTTATTGCCTCATCTAAATCTCCAAACTGCGTAAATTTCCCTGTTGTCTCTGGCCTTATCCATATTTTATTGCCTTCATCTTTTAATGTATTAATAATTTCTTTTATCTGTTGTTTTACTTTTTCATAAACCTTATTTTTTTCTTCATTCAGATAGTATCCAGGATGAAAGCAAACACTATACCCATTGCATAAATAAGAAATTCTTGCTGAATTTAATATTCTTTCCTTGCTTGCTTTTAACTTAGCAGCTTCTGAAGTATTTAAATTTATGAAATAAGGAGCATGACAAGTCAGAATTATTTCATTTTCCTCAGCAGATTTTCTGATTAAAGGAGCTTTTTCTTTTGAAACATGTATTGACCTTACAAATTCCAGTTCCATTGCTCCGAGATTTAATTTTTTAACTTCCTTAATACCATCAAAAGTATTTCCATTAGTAATTGTTGGTATTCCTGCTGTTCCAAAATGTAATTCGTTCATTTCTTACTTTTCTTTTTACTTATATCCAAAAGTTTTCCCGTCCTTTCAAAACATAATAAACTTTCAAAGACTTCTGGATGCTTCTTAATCAGCTTTCTAGCTCTTTTAACATTGTAAGATATCATCAATAAGGATTAACTAAAATTATTTTAAGTCTTTCTATATTAAATAATTACTTTAAAATAGTAACTAATAGTAAAGTTTATAAAATTTAGTTTCATTTTTAAAATATGCCAAAACTATCAGAAAGTAGAATAAAATCATTACGAAAACAACGAGCTAAAGGAATATCTGTTGTAGAAATAGCTAAAAAGGAGAATTTAACTTATAATCAAGTTTATTATCATACTGGTTTATTAGACCTGGCCTTAAGCCAAGGTTATGCTTCTCAACGTGAATATGTAAATTATCAAATTAGACAAAAGATAAATCCAGAAACAGGAAAGAAATATGCATCTAGAAGTGAATATGATGAAGATTTAGCTAAGAGAAGAGGTTTTAAATCTAAAAGTAAATATCAAGAATATTTAGCTAAGATAAAACAGAATAAAAAACAAAATAAAGAATTAAGTGATTTGATTAGAGAGAAATTAAAAAAAACAGGCAAAGATCAAAAGGACCTTGCTGAAGAAATTGGAGTTTCTAGGCAGATGGTTTCTATATATCTTCAAGGAAAAAGTATCCCTAAAAATGATATATTAAAGAAATTATCAAAAGCAATTGAAGTACCTTATAAAATTCTAGAAGATATCTTAGAAGAAGATTAATTATAATACTCAACAAGTTTCTTTACAGCTTTTACCGCGCTTTCAGGGAAAGTAAAAGTAGCTACATTATTTGATTCTAAGTTATGCCTCAAAACCTTAGTAAACTCGCCACCAGTAGAAACCACAACAATAGGCTTTTTCCTTAAGTCCTTTGCTTCTATTATAACATCAACTATGTCAGTAGAAATCAAAGGAGTTTGCAATAATAAAACAACAAGTAAAATATCAACATTCTTGTCATTTAAGCAAGAAAAAATTGCTTCTTTATACCTTTCTGTTGTTGCATCTCCAATCAAGTCCATTGGATTCCCGACAACAACTATTTTAGGAAACTTTTTCTTCAAGTAATTCATTGTATCTTTGCTTATCAAAGCCATTTTCAGATTATTTTTCATTATGGCATCAGTACATAAAATTCCATACCCGCCGCCATTGGTAATTACTTGTATTCTATCCCCTTTAGGTTTAATCGATTTTTCTAAAATTCTTGCAAAGTTAAACATCTCTTCTAAAGATTCAGCTTGAATTATCTTGCATTGCTTGAAAACCCCAAGATAGATTTCAGCCTTACCAGCCAAAGCCCCAGTATGGCTCAAAGCTGCCTTGCTTCCTTCCTGAGTCAAACCTCCTTTAATTGCAATTATCGGTTTTTTCCTAGAAACTTTTTTACAAACTTCAATGAATTTTTTCCCATTCTTCACCCCTTCAACATACAAGCATATTACTTTTGTATTTTTATCGTTTCCCAGATATTCAATAAAATCGCTTTCATCTAAAACAGTTGCATTTCCATAGCTTATAAATTTTGCAAATCCATATCCTTCCTCAGAAGCCAGATCTAAAATAGCAGATCCAACAGCCCCGCTCTGGCATACAAAAGAAATCCCCCCAGCTTTTGGTCTTTTTAATCTAGATCTTGGCAAAAACAAAGTATCTAGATTTGAATGTCCATCAAAAACCCCCAAGCAATTAACCCCAACCATTTTTATCTTATTTTTTTTCAAGTAATCAGCTAACTTTTTCTCAAGTTTTCCATTCCCCACTTCCTTAAACCCAGCAGTTATTATGACTAAGTTTTTTATTCTTTTTTTATTGCAGTCCTTTACTACATTCATTATGGTTTCAGCAGGAGTTGCAATAACAGCTAAATCTATTTTTTCTTTTATGCTTGAAACATTTTTATAAATCTTGAAGCCAAGAATTTCTTTTGCATTGTTATTTACAGCATATATCTTTCCTTTGAAATCAGAGTCAATCAGGTTTCTAAAAATAACATGGCCAACTTTATTTTGATCCCTAGAAACACCTATTACAGCAACATTTCTAGGATTAAAAAAATTTTTCATTTCATCTGCTTTCCGCAATGTATTGGAACTTCATTCTTATCCCCGCAATACTTACAAGTTAAGTAATTTCCTTTTATTTCCATGTATTCCTTGCAGCATTTTGGCAGATCTATCTCTTTATCGCAAACAACACACTTCAATTTCTTTTCTTGCTTAAACAATGCAAACCTTCGGAGCATTTTTCAGTCCCTCTGCTAGTAAAGTTATAGAATTCTTTATATCTTCTAAACTTGCAATGCTTATTGTTGAATGGATGTTTCTTATAGCAGTTGATATTACAGTGCTAGGAATGCCTCCTTTAGCTAGCATTATCTTGCTTGCATCAGTTGTTCCTGATTCAGTAACCTCAAGTTGTACTGGAATTTTGTTTTTCCTGGCTACTTCAACAAAATGATCATTCAGGCATTTGTTTGCTATTATCTCTGCATCCTTAATGGTTATTACTGGCCCCCATCCAAGTTTTACTTGGGGGCTTTCTTCTGAGTCAGGACAGTTAGTAACTTCAACAGCCACAGCCCAGTCAGGATTTATATTATAAACACTAGTCTGAGCCCCATATAATCCAATCTCTTCCTGAACAGTAAATGTATAGTAAATATTTTGTTTTGTCTTTTGCATTAGCTTTGCTAGCTCAATCAAGACAAAACATCCTACTCTGTCATCTAATGCCTTGCCAGAAATTATGTTTCTGCTTCCTAAAAATCTAGTGTAATGAACAGGAACAACATAGTTTCCTATCTCAACCCCAAGTTTTTCCAAGTCATTCTTAAACAACCCAGTATCAACATAAAGATCATCCAATACAGGGGCTTCTTTAGAATCTAGATCATCATGCAGTTCCTTGAAGGTTATAACTCCTTTGACAACCCCATGTCTTGTAAGTATATCACAAGCCTGTCCAACCAATGAAACCGGTTTTATCCCGCCAATAGCAGAAAATCTTATCCTTCCATTGCCTTTTATTTCATTTACCATCAATCCAACTTCATCCATATGAGCACTTAACATTACCTTTGATCCCTTGCCTTTTTTGTGGCAGATTAAATTCCCAAATTTATCTACTTCCATTGTATCAACATACTTTTTAATTTCCTTCATGATAATTAATCTAACCTCTTGCTCCCTTCCGCTTGGTCCTAAAGTATCCATAAGCCTCATAAGAAGATTAACATCAATGTTCACGTATATCCCTCTCCGCATTCCATAAAATTACAGACATATCCACTATGCTTGAAACCCCTTTTTCTAATATTCTTATAACTTTTTTCAATTATCTCTATAGCTTCATCAACATCTTTTCTTGAAACAACATACGGAGGTATGACTCTTATACTTTTCTCACCACATCCAAGTAAAACCAATCCGTTTTTCGCAGATTCAACAATAAAATCCCTTTGTATCTTCTTGTTTGGCATGTCAAAAGCTATCATCAATCCCTTTCCCCTTACTTTTTCTAAATTTAATTCCTTTAGTCTTTTCATTAAATATTCTCCAATATGATTTACATGATTTAACAAATTGCTTTTTCTTATTTTCTTTATTATTTCTATGCCTATTGCTAAATTAATAACATCTCCCCCGCCCCAAGTGCTTGAGATGCTTCCAGGTTCAGGAAAATTTTTTCTGTTTGATATCACAGCCCCTACTTGCAGGGCCTTGGCAGAGCTCATAATGTCAGGAACAATATTATAGTGCTCCATGCACCAAAATTTTCCAGATCTTCCCATTCCAGTCTGAACTTCATCTGCAATAAATGGTATCCCTTGAGACTTGCAAAAATTAGCTATATCATTGACCATTTTCTGGCTTGGAAAATTATAGCCACCTTCTCCCTGAACAGGCTCCATTATTATGAATGCTATTTCCTCAGAAGAAATTTCCCTTTTAATCAGATTTTCAAGCTTAACTATTGCACTTTCATTATAAGGAAGTCTTCTCATTGGAATAGAAAAAAAATTCTTTTTGTGTATTACTTTGGAATTGGTTAAAGATAATGCTCCTATAGTTCTTCCATGAAAACTATTTTCAAAGGAAATTCCAAACTTTGCCTTTTTTCTCATTCTCATTGCAATCTTTATCGCATTCTCAACAGCCTCAGCCCCAGAATTAACTAAAAAAGCAGAATTTAGATTTTTCTTAGTGGTTTTTAAAAGCTCTTCAATTAAGTTTAAATGCTCTTTTATAACAAAATCTTGGCCTGCATATTTTACAGGGCTTTTTTTGTATCTTTTCAAGACTTGATTTATATCCTTGTCATTGTATCCAAAAGGGTTGCTTGAAATTTGGCTTGCAAAATCCAGAAAAATATTTCCATCTATGTCTTTAAAGTGGCATCTATCTCCTTCATGGCTTAGAACAAATGGATAAGGGTAATTCCAAGCCCCGTTTAATTTTCTTAATTTCTGTAGAATCTTCTTTGATTTATTTCCTGGAAGAGTTTTGCTTGCTATCTCAACCCTCATTTTTTTAAGATTAACTTGTCGGTTTTTTCCTTGATTGAAAGTAAAATTATGTTGCTCACTAGAAAAACAGCAAGTAAAGCAATATAGCTATAATAATACAGTCTGCTTTCCTGAAGATTATAAATAAAGAATGGTATGCTTAATATAACTATGCTATAAAAAATAATTTCTGATAATGTTTTCCAGGAATCTTCTACCCTTTTTCTTATTTCTATGTTTTTTTCATTTATAGCTAAATAATAGTTTGCGCTTAAAATGCTAGTTTTTTTCACTTCTCCTCTTGCCTCCTTTTTTATAAATATTATACCTCGCTTTTTCTTTCTTGTCTCTTTTGCTCTTTCTATACCCAGCTACTTCATAATCACTCATTTTAACCTATAAGATTTAACAATTATTTTCATTTATAATCTTTTCTTTTTTATTTTATCCCCTGTGATTTTTGTAACTTATTAGAATAATCAAAATAAACAGTTTTTATCTCGCTGAATTCATCTATTGAAACTATTCCACCTTCCCTAGTCCCATTTCCAGTTTCTTTTACCCCTCCAAAAGGCAGATGAACTTCAGATCCAATAGTACTCGAATTAACATAAGTCAATCCAGCTTCAATCTTTTCTATAGCCTTGAAAGCATTAGAAATATTTTCTGTATATATCGCAGAGCTTAATCCATAGTTTACATCGTTTGCAACTTCTATTGCTTCATTTAGGTTTTTTACTGGAATAATAGAAACAAAAGGCCCAAATATTTCTTCCTTGGCAATTCTCATGTTTCTCTTGACATTTGTAAACAAAGTAGGCTTGTAAAAACATCCCTTCATCTTAGTTTTTTCCCCGCCATATAACAGCTTTGCCCCTTCTTTTTTTCCTATATTGACATATTTCTCTGTTTTTTCAACAGCCTTTTCATTTACCAAAGGTCCAATATCTGTTTTTTTATTTAAACCATCTCCGATTCTTAATCTTTTTATTCTTTTCAGTAATAATCTCTCGAGTTTATTTTTCACTTTTTTATGAACTATCACTCTAGAAGCAGCTGTGCATCTTTGTCCTGTTGTTCCAAATCCACCCCAGATTATTCCATCTACAGCCAAGTCTAAATCAGCATCATCCATTACAATTATTGGATTTTTCCCTCCAAGTTCTAAGCCAACCTTTTTAATTCCAGCATTCTTTAAGATAAATTTCCCAGTTTCTACATTCCCAGTAAATGAAATTGCCCTTATATCTTTATGTTTTATTATTGCAGTTCCAGCTTCATTTCCAGATCCTGTTACAAGATTTACAACACCTTTTGGCATTCCAGCTTCATTTAAAATTTTTATTAATTCAACAGCACATAAAGGAGCATCAGAACTAGGTTTTAATATACAGGTATTTCCACATATTAAAGCAGCAGATAATTTCCAAGAAGGAATTGCAATAGGAAAATTCCATGGAGTTATTATTCCAACAATCCCAATAGGAATTCTTATTGTCATACAAAACTTATTCTTTAATTCACTTGGAGTTGTATTTCCAAACAATCTTCTTCCTTCCCCAGCCATGTATTCAAAAACATCTATCGCTTCCTGAACATCTCCCCTTGATTCATTCAAAACCTTGCCCATTTCTTGAGTCATTATTTTTGCTAATTTTTCTTTGTCTCTTTTTAACAATTGGGCTATTTTTAGTAAAATTTCTCCCCTTTTTGGCGCTGGAGTTTCAGACCATAAAGCCAATGATTTTTTTGCTGCAATTACAGCCTTATCAACATCTGTTTTATTTGCTAAGTAAAATTTTCCTAATGGTTTTAAGTTAGCAGGGTTTTTGCTTACAAAAGTTTTCCTAGAACTAGAGCTTACCCATTTTCCATCTATAAATAGCTTATACAATCTCAAAAATTATCACCCTTTTTATTGATTAATTTATTGTTTTATATTTAAATAAGTTTTGCTTAAGATTTATTCAATGGTCGCTTTCAGAATTTTAACTTCCTCTAAAGGTTTATCGCTTGAATCAGTCTCAACCTTGGCAATTTTGTCAACAACATCCATTCCTTCTACAACCCTTCCAAAAACAGGGTGTTTATCATCTAAGAAGTTGTTATCAACTAGATTTATAAAAAATTGGCTTCCCCCTGTATTTCTACCTGCATTTGCCATAGAAATAGTTCCACGATCATTTCTGTTGTTGTTTGTAAATTCATCATTTATTGTATACCCGGGCCCTCCCATTCCAGTTCCAGTTGGATCTCCCCCCTGAATCATAAACCCATCAATTACTCTATGGAATATAACATCATCATAAAATCCTTGTTCGACCAGTTTTTTAAAGTTTTCAGAAGTAATTAGCATATTTTCATCCAGCTCAATTACTATGTCTCCCATATTGGTTTCAAGTCTTACTTTAGTATTTGTCATTTTGCATCCAGATATAATTAACAATAAAAATATAAAACCCAATATTTTTTTCATAGATTCAAAATTATCAAATAGTATATAAATCTATTTCAAGCACCAGAGTATTACCGCTTTTGCGCTAAATAATCTATTTCCAGCTTGATCAAAAACAATGCTTTGTTTTCCATCAATAACCTCAGAAGTAACTTCATATCCCCTTTTAGCAGGTAAGCAGTGCATAAACAAGGCTTTTCCAAGCAATTCTTTACCAACTTGAAATTTTTTAAAGATTTTTATTCTTGAACTATATTCTGATTTTTTAACATGATAGCTAAGCCATGTATCTGTATAAATTATATCTGCTTTAATCTTCCTTGGCTTGTCTTCAAGGTTTATATTTTTCCATAGTTTTTTATCAGGAAAATATTTTTTAGGGGCAAAAACATGAACATTAATCCCAACCTTAGGCAATGCATGTATCAATGAGTTGATAACATTGCTGTTGCCATCCCCATAATAAGCCAAAGTCAATCCTTTTAATTTTCCAAACTTTTCTTTTATTGTAGCTAAATCCCCTATTACTTGGCAAGGATGATCTGTGTTGCTCAAGGCATTTATAACTGGTATCCTAGAATTTTTTGCAATCTTTTGAAGTTCTTCTTGTTCATATACTCTAGCTGCAATTAAGTCGCAATATCTAGAGATTACTTTGGTTGTATCTTCAATGGTTTCTTTTCCTTTTGATAAAGGAGAGTCTAGCAAGCTGTAATATATTGCATTTCCATGCATTTGATTCATTGCAATTTCAAGGCTTAACCTTGTTCTTAAGCTAGGCTTTTCAAACATCATCAGCATTGTTTTTCCTTTCACTTTTTTAGAATATAGTTTTGGAAATTTCTTTATTCTCAAACTAGAATTAACTAATTCTAAGATTTCTTTCTCACTTAAATTCTTTAAAGATAAAAAGTGTTTCATTTTAATACTTTATAATGAATTCTAACTATTCCTTCTTTTATTTTTTTCACTTCTAATAGCTTAAGTTTATATTGAAAATTTGACTCCCCAATTACTCTAATTCCTTCCCCTAAAATAACCGGGTTTATATTAAAAAATATTTCGTCAACTAAACCAAGTTTCATAAACTCACTATTAATTTTTCCTCCTCCAGCTAATAATACTTCATTAAATCCAAGCATCTTAGCTTTATTAATAGCTTCTTTAGGAGAATTTACAAAAAAGAAATCTTTTGTATTTTTAAGCAATTTATTACTTGAAATAACAATCTTTTTCACCTTTTTTATCTTATCTAAGGTATAATCTTCATAAGTAGTAATTATGTCATAAGTCTTTCTTCCTATTATAGAGCAGCCTATTTCATTGGATATTTTACAAAAAACTTCCAAATTATAATCAGATAAAAAATCTTCAGTAAAATTCTTTCTAGCAATGATTCCATTTATAGTCATTGCCATATCCAATATAACCTTCATTTTATTTTAAAATTTCTTATTACTTTTTCTAAATTTAATCTTCCAACTTCTTCCAGTTCATAGGTAACTCTTGCTATGGGCTTATTTATTTTAGCTATGTCCTTTATATTAACATAACTACCAAAAACTATCGCATCGCATTTTGCATTGTTTAAAGTTTTTATAAAGTCCCTTTTATTTTTGTTAGAATAGCCTAAAGTAGGTATTGTATTTAAATGAGGATATTCTTTTAATATTTTCTTTATCGAACCAACAGCAAATTTTCTCGGCTCTAAGACCTTACATTTATACCTTTCAGCAACAATTTCAGAAACTCCTTCTTTTAGACCACCATGGGTAATGCTTGGGGCATCTTCTACTAAGATAACCTTTTTATTCTTAATTAATCTTGGATTATCAACTTTTATTACACTTTTTGCTTTAATGATCTTAACATTTGAATTTACTTTCCTTATATTCTCAACAGTCTTTTTTATATCCTTAGATTTTGCGATATTTACTTTATTTATGATTACTAAATCAGCTAATTTTAAATTAATCTCCCCAGGATAAGAAAAAACACCTTCTGGCCTTAATGGGTCGGCAACAACAATATAAAAATCTGGCTTAAAAAAAGATATATCATTATTTCCAGACTCAAATAATATAATATCTGCTTCTTTTTCAGCTTGCGAAACTATCTTCTTATAATCTATTCCAGAATAAACAATAAACCCTTTTTCTATATAAGGGTAATACTCTTCTATCTCCTCGAAAGTACAATTATACCTTTTTATGTCATCAATATTAGCAAACCTCTGGAGAATTTCATTTTTTAAAAGACCGTAAGGCATAGGGTGGCGAAGAATAACAATTTTTTTATTTTTATATTTTTGTTTTAATATATCCAAAATTTTTCTTACTACGGTTCCTTTGCCAGCCCCTGTTCTTGTAGCGCAAACAGCAATTAGTGGTTTTTTAGATTCAATCATTGTATCTTCTGGACCTAAAAGTAAAAAATTGGCTCCATTGGAAATAACAATGCTGATCTTTTCTAATAATTCTTCCTTTGTTAAATCACTATAAGCAAGATTCACAAAATTTACATTAAGTTTTTTAATTAATTTTGGTAGATTAGATTCTGGGTACATTTTTATAGGATTCCTGTCAGTTATTTCTTTTGGAACTTTTCTATTTTCTATCCCAGGAATTTGTGTCTGTGTAAAAGCTACAACATTATAATGAGAATTATTTTTAAAAAATGCTAAGTAATTATGTAGGTCCCTGCCAGCAGCACCCTCAATTAAAACATTGATCTTTTTCAATTTAACCCCTTTTATTTTATTATAATTATTCATGTCTTCCCTTTTATAATTTTTGATTTTAAAATCACTCATGTAATTAAATATACTTCACATAAATTTTAAAAAATTTATTATAGGTATCTTTATATTTCTTGAATAAAAACCTATATAGGTTGTCATAATGATTGTTATCAAAAGCCTCTAAAGCGTGAAAATACCTCATCCTTTGAGTTTTTCTAATAATTAAAGGAGAATACTCAGTTGACAGAAGCATAATGTTGATCAATAATCTTCCAACTCTTCCATTTCCATCTTCAAAAGGATGTATCTTCTCAAATTTTCCATGAAATATAGCTGCTTTCTGTAAAGGATGAATGTTATCTACTTTATTGTACCATTCAATTAACTTATCCATTTCTTCTTCCACTCTTTCTGGGAGGGTAGTTTTAATGTTTCTTCCTATTAAAAAATTTGGGATTTTTTTATACCCGGTGCTTATACCAGTGTTTTCTACAAGAATTTCATGCAGCTTAATAATGTTTTTATGATTTATTTTTAGTTTATTAAAAAATATCCATTCTATCGCTTTTCTTGTATTTAAAGTTTCATATATCTCTCTCAAATCCTTTCCTTTTAACACCTTATCTTCTAGAATAATAAAGGTAACATCTTTCAGCGTAAGAGAATTCCCTTCTATTGCATTTGATTCATAAGTAAAATTAATTGTAAATTTATCAAGAACATCCTTTAATTGACTCTTTGTCAATTTACTAATAATCTTCTTATAACCTAGTCTTATTTCTTCCAATTTCTTTAGATTTTTCTCATCAAAAACGTGGCTTGTTTTGTATTTCCTAGAGAAAGCGTCAATAATAATCTTCTTAACCTTCTCTTCCAAAATTTTATTATAATCCTTTAGCTCTGAATAATTCTTATCCTTATCATAACCCCTTAGGTAAACCGAGATTTTTTTAATCTTGCCATTCGGAAGTCTCACTGATTTTTCTAAATAATATCTTTTCTTTCTATTAATTATCTTTTCGCTAATAAAGGTCATACAAGTATATAACCCTACATATTTATAAATTTTACTATTTTGTAGGGTTATACCTATATAATTTTTAATTCGTTATTACAGTCCCAGCTTTGCCTTTTATAGCTTTTTCTATAAGTTCTGGTTTCGTAATTATAACTTTTTTTCCTCCAGCTTCTAAAAACTTTATCGAAGCTAAAATTTTAGGTCCCATAGATCCTTGAGGAAAATGGCCTTGATTGTAATATCTTTTAATTTGTTTTAAATTGACTTTGTTTAAGCCTTTTTGTTTCTTAGTTCCAAAATTTAAATACACCTTATCAACACCAGTTAAATTAAAAAAATATTCAGCTTTTATATCTCTTGCCAAAACATAGCTTGCCAAATCCTTATCTATTACTGCTTGAACCCCAGATAATATATTTTTCTTTTTACAGACCGGTATTCCACCACCGCCAGCTGCAATAACAATATTTTTCTTAACTAGGTTCTTTATTGTCTCAGCTTCAATTATTTTCAAAGGCCAAGGACTTGGAACAATTCTTCTGTATCCCCTGTTTGAATCTTTTTTAATAGTAAATTCTCTCATCAATTTTTTAGCTTTTTTTTCAGAATAAAAAGGCCCGATAAATTTTGTTGGATTTTTAAAACTCTTATCACTCTTATCAACCAAAACTTGAGTTAAAATTGTTACAACTGATTTTTTAATTTTATTTTTATTTAATTCATTTATTAACTGTTCTTCTAAAGGATATCCAATTAATCCTTGACTTTCAGCCCCAAGTATATCCAATGGCATTTCAGGAACTTTTTTCCTTGCAATTTCATTTTGCAAAGCCAAAAAACCAATTTCTGGTCCGTTTCCAAATGTTAATGCCATATCATGCTTTTTAGCAATTGGAATTAAATGCTTACAAGTTATTTTTATATTATTGACTAAATTAGAATAAGTTTCTTTTTCTCCCTTTTTTATGATGGCGTTTCCACCAAGAGCTACAACAGCCCTCATTTTATATTTTTATTCCCAAAGCCTTAGCCAATGCATTTGGATTATATCCAATAATTATGTCCCCATCTATCTCTATTACAGGAACCCCCATCTGTCCAGATTTCTCTATCATCTCTTCAGCTGCCTTCTGATCATCGTCAACAAATACTGCCTTATATTTAACATCATGCTCTTTAAAGAACTCTCTAACCTTATGACACCAAGGACATGTATGCGATTGGAAGATGATTATCTCATGTTCTTTTGTTTTTTTTTGTTTTTTTTGTTTAGCAACCATTTATCTTCCTCCTTCAAATTTAATATTTTTTCTTTATAATCTTTAAAAAGCCATCGATAAACAACCGCTTCTGAAACGCCTATATTTTTTGCCACTTTCCTAAAACTCATAATCTTATGTAGTTCCTTTGCCTTTTTAAATTGTCCTTCTGTATAAAAATTGTAGGACTTAATAACTTCTATTAGTTTATTCTGTTTTCTATGTATATTAAATCCTACTTGTTTATAGTATTTAAATATATTCTTTAATCCATAAATTATTATTTCATATTGAAGTTTTTTACTTCCAAAACCAGAGTGGACTCTAGATTTTAATTTATAACTTATACCAAAAATAGATAATAAAGTTGATACTAAGTAAATAATCTCTTTGTCGCTATTTGAAAAATGAATCCACCTTTTTGCATATCTTCCTTTTGTTAAATTTTTTCCTATAACTCCGCCTTCTGAATCAAAAAGACCCCTTATAAAATATATTTGAACTTTTTTATCAGCTCTTAAGATGGCTTTTAAATCAAAATTTTTTACAAACTTAGTGGCATCCACAGAATTAAAAGTTACATAATATTTATTTCCATATTTCTGTAATTTAGAAGTATAACTGCTCCATCTCTCCAAATAAATTTTAAATGTTTCAGCAAAATCTTTATCAGTGACTCCCAAACTTATTGTACCTTTTGTGCCATGATTATTCTTAGAATAAGAAGCGCAACCATCTCCAGCAACAACACCTAAAACATAAGCCAAGTCATTAGATAATTTTCTAGAGCTTTCTTTTAGAGCGTTATTTTGTTTTCTTATTTCTAAACCAGCAGCTATTTTAGCCTTGTTCCAGTTACCAAAATGCCAGTTGGCAGCTCCGTACAAACTTGAAGGCACCTCATTAATAGAAGGAGAGTGACTCAACATTTCAGCTTCTTTTTTAAGTTCTTTTATTATTTTATATTTACTCCAGCGAACCATAAATACATTAAGAGATTAAGTTATATAATAATTTGTAATGATTTTACGAAGATTTTCCGAGAATTCCGTAAATTTTTCGGAATTTTCTAAGTAAACTATATTAAACAGATTTGAATCATATGCTTATGCAATCACAAGCATATATTCAAGAAGCAAAAGAATTGTATGAGCTAAGAAAAGATATCTTTAGTAGAAAAATATTGCCTTTTAGAAAGCCAAATAGAACCTTGCAATACCAAAGGCTTGAAAAGATAAAACAAAATTCAACTAATCAAGAAATAATAAAAGAATGTGAATATCTAGAAGAAAAAATAAAACATTCTGAAGTAGATGACAAGCTAACAAGTGGTAAATTAACAGAAATAACAGATTTCTTAGATAATACAAGAATTAACCAGTCAGAAAAATTATATAAATTAAATACTTATGAGCTTGAGCTAAGAGACTTGAAATCTTATTATAAGTCAAAAAGAAATAAACCCCAAGTTGCATTTATTAAAAGTTATCTTCCAAAAATATCTGATGGCAGAGAATATTATAATTTCTTGACGTCTGCAAATAAAGATCTAGATAATATTCTCAGAAGATGTTTCAAGATGAACAGAAAAACAGATTTTTATTTGAAAGATTCCATATTCCATTATTTCAGAATGAGAAGAACTGGAAAATATATGGATGTAATAAATAATGATTTATTAAAATATTCTGATCAAAAAGACAACGAAGATTTAAATAAAAAAGTAAATCAGAAAAATGAATCATTGATTGACTTAAATTCAAAGCTAAGAGCAAAAATACATAATGTTAGATTATCCCTAGATGAAAATTTAGAACATATTAAAAGCTACTTAAATGATCGAAATCAAGAATACGATAAAAAATTCTTAATAAATCAAAGAAGAAGATTAAGTATTATCAGGATAAAATACAAAGCATTGAGATTATATGATAATTTAGTAACTTCTGAGGTATTTATAAAAGAGATTGATATAAGATTAGACAAGCTGAAGCCAAAAAGAAGGCCTAAATAGCCGTTAAAACCGATTTATAGTTCCCTTTTATCTTTTCCAAAATTATAGCTTAATTAATAGAAATATTTATAAATGTCCTATAGTATTACTAAACTGAGACTTACAATGAAAAGAGCATTTGATAAAATAAAAGACATTTTAACTTCTGATTATAATGAATATTCTGACGATGAATTCGGCGAAGAATACATCGAAGTTGATACAGATAAAGACAAAGGCAAGAAATCAAAGATTATGGTCAGGCCTTTTACAATATCCGACTTCGGAGATGTAAAAGACGCCCTAGATGCTTTAAGAGAAGGATATACAATAGCCTTGATAAATATAAAGCCATTAAGGGATAAAGATATAGTTGAATTAAAAAGGGCAGTCAACAAGCTTAAAAAAACCTGTGATGCAATTGAAGGAGACATAGCTGGTTTTGGTGAAGATTGGATTGTTGTAACCCCAAGTTTTGCTTACATACATAGAAACAAGCAGGTAGAAGAAGTAGAAGAGGAGTAATTCTTATATGATTGAGCTTCCAGGCTTTTCTAAGGAAGATAAGATTATCTTTGGTTTAAAGATTGTAGAGCTAGAAAGAAAATATAAGGATAAAGATTCTTCAAAGATAACAAACCTATTCTTAAAAACCAAAGAAAAATTAAAAAAGGAAAGACTTGACTATTTAAAAAGCCTGGAAAAATAATTACTTTTATTTAAAACAAAAGCTTAATATAAATTAAATCTTTTTTTAAACATAATGAAAAAAGCAATTATCAAGATGAAAGACCTATGGAAAACTTACCATATGGGAGAAACAACCCTTGATGCCCTTAAAGAAATTAACTTAGAAATATATCAAGGGGAATTTTTCACGATTTTAGGCCATTCTGGATCTGGGAAATCTACCATGTTAAACATGGTTGGCAGTTTAGATCTTCCTACAAAAGGAAAGATATTTCTTGATGGCATAGACATATCAACCCTTCATGAATCAGACCTAGCTCAATTAAGAGGGAAAAAAATAGGCCTAGTATTTCAAAGCTTTAATCTTATCCCAAGTTTAACAGCCCTAGAAAATGTTTCCTTGCCAATGATTTTTCAAGGACAAGATAAAAATACTAGAGATTCAAAATCAAAAGAGTTATTGTCTTTAGTAGGTTTAAGTTCTAGAATGACGCATAAGGCTTCTCAATTATCTGGCGGGGAAAAACAAAGGGTTGCAATTGCAAGGGCATTATCAAATAATCCAGAAGTTATCCTAGCAGATGAACCAACAGGAAATCTTGATTCAAAAACAGGAGCTGAAATAATGAATATATTTGAAGACTTACATAAAAATCACAACAGAACTATAATAATGGTAACTCATGACATTGGCCTAGTAAAAGGCTCTGACAGATCATGTTATTTAAGCGATGGAAAAATTATTAAAGTCAGTAAAAATATAAAAGAGATAAAGGAGATGGTCATTAAAAAATGAGGGGGTTTATAATAGTTTTAATATTCTTAATGCTTGCTTTTTCTGTGACTGCAATAGAGCAAAATCTCCCAGGATCGTATCTTAACAGAACTACCGGGGCTTCATATCCAAGCTTGGATGTTTCAGGAATAAAATATGAGCCATTCCCTGTAGAGCCTGGTGAAAGTTTTGATCTTTGGTTAAGAATTAAAAACCGAGGTAATGTTGATGCAAAAGATGTTAAGGTTGAGTTCATTGAAAGCAATACTTTTTCTTATGCGGGAAAAAAAATCTTGGAGTTAAACAATATTCCATCAACACAAGAGATCGTAGTAAAATTTGAAGGCCTAAAAGTAAATGAAAATGCTATTGAAGGAAAAAATTTAATAGACTTTAATATAATCCAGGGTGGGGCTTACTCAGATACAAAAACAGCAAGAATTGGCATAGAGATAAGATCTGTTACCCCTACATTTTTTATTCGAGTTAATTCTTTTCCAGAAAAAATTCCTCAAGGCAGCAAAGGAAATATAACTTTAACTGTTACTAATCTTGATAAGTCTATTTTAAAAGATATAAGCGTAAAAATGACCTTGCCAAAGGAAATAGTTCCTATAGGTTCAACAACTGAAAGAAAGATTAACAGGTTAAATCCATCAGAAGCCCAAGTTTTAAGCTTTGAAGTAACCCCATTGGCAGATGCAGAGGCAAAAGCCTATAAGATAGAATTAAATTTGACTTACTTTGATGAAATAGGCAACAAGTTTGTCAAGGAAGATTCCATCGGAGTTTTAGTTGGCAGCTCTGTCAATTTTGACCTTAATATAGAAGAAAGTGAGGCAGGAAAACAAAGCAAAAATGGCTTAGTCACAATAAGTATATCAAACACTGGTCCTGATGAAATAAAATTCCTTACCTTAGAAGTCTTGGGTTCAGAAGATTATGAAATTTTAAGTGCAAAAAAGTCTTATCTTGGAAATCTAGAAAGTGATGACTTTGAAACAGCGCAATTTGATATGTTTCTAAAAAAAACAGGTGTTATCCCAATAAAAGTAAAGGTTTCATATAGGGACAGCTATAATGAAGAATTTTCAGACATACAAGAGCTATATCTTAAATCTTATTCAAGCCTAGAATTAAGAAGATATGGCTTGATACAAGGCAACAATTTTATTAATTTTATAATTTACATATTCCTTGTTGTTTTCATTTACTTGACTTATAAAAACTGGAGAAAAGAAAAAAACATAGTCAATGCAGGAAAAAATTCTTTTACAGCAATTATCTATTGGATCATAAGGCAAGTTAAAAAATTAAGATGGAGATATATTAAAAGAATTCCAGAAAGAATAATGAGGTTTTTCAGAGATGCATGATACAAGACTACATATCTCTAGCTATAGGAAATCTAAAGCATAAAAGAGTAAGGAGTCTTCTTACAATAATTGGAATTGTTATTGGTATCGGAGCAATAATAGCATTAATAAGTGTCTCTCAAGGCTTGGAAAACTCTATAAAAGAACAATTTGAACTCTTTGGAAAAGATCGCATATTAATAGGTCCAAAAGGCTTCCAAGGCCCAGGAACAGTAAGTGAGGGATTAACAACAAAAGATGTTGATACTATAGAAAACCTTGGCGAATTCGAATATGTTACTTACTTTCTCTCAAGAACAGCAGAAATTGAAAGAAAAAATCAAGTGAAGTTTGCTTTGGCAACTTCATATCCTGCAGAAGACGTTGAAAAAGCCTTTGGTGATATAGACATAGATGTTAAATCAGGAAGGTTTTTTACAAAAGGAGAAAAGTTTTCAGCAATTCTTGGCTCAAGAGCAGCATCAGAGCTCTTTGATGAAGATGTAAGAGTAAGAAACAAAATAAAAATAGCAGGATCAAGTTTTGAAGTTATTGGTATACTTGAAAATATAGGCAATCCACAAGATGATAACATAATAATAATTCCTATCGAAGCTGCAAGGGAAATCTTTAATGAGCCAGATAAAGTAGAAGGCATAATGGCTCAAGTAAAGCCAGGGGTTGACATACAAGAAACCCAATCAAGAATAGAAAGGGCTTTAAAAAGGGCAAGAGACGATGAAAACTTTCAAGTATTAACACCAACTCAAATTTTAGAGCAGATAAATCAAGTTCTTGGAGTAGTCCAAGTGGTTCTTGTTGGCATAGCAGCTATATCCCTTGTTGTTGGCGGCATAGGAATAATGAACTCAATGTATACCTCAGTATTAGAAAGAACAAAAGAAATAGGCATAATGAAAGCAATAGGAGCAAAAAATAAAGATATACTTCTAATTTTCTTAATAGAGTCTGGATTCCTAGGAATCATTGGGGGTTTCTTTGGTGTTTTACTAGGCCTAGGAATAGGAAAATTAGTCGGAGTAATTGCGTTTCAATCAGGTTTTCAATTCTTAAAAATAGAAGTCAATTTTAGCTTGATTATCTTTGGCTTGATATTTGCCTTTTTTGTTGGAATGATATCAGGAGCTATTCCTGCTTATCAAGCCTCAAAATTAAAACCTGTAGATGCCTTAAAGTATGAATAACTATTTTTTAACGATTATTTCTTTTTTTAGGAGCAATGAATTCGGGATATAAACAACTTCCTTTTTCTTGACCAAAATTCTTGTCTCTACTAATCCAACATGCAAGACTTTTCCTTCTATTCCATTAAATTTTATATTGTCTTTTTCATTGATCAGCTTCTTTGCATGCATATAAAATCCAGCAGTTATATTAGGAATAAAATCTTTAAAGGCCAATATTATAAACCCTACAAATATTGCCAAAAAAGTAAACAATATTATCTGTAATACAAAAGTCGTCAGTCCTAACTGGTTTAATGCAAATATTATTGCAATAAAATAAGTCAAGTATTTTACTAATGAAGATAAAAATTCTTCTATTGGTATTGTAACTCCAGCTTGCTCTTTTAGAACTCTATCTGTCTCAAGCTCGTGCAATGCCTTCTTGGTTAGTTTGCTTAAAACCCTTGCTGCAATGAATCCAAGCAATATAACAACAATTGCAGCAGCAAGTCTTAATAGATAGCCTTGCTGACCAATATCAACTATAGCCATGTTAGTAATTGGAAAAAGCCATTTTTAAGTCTTTTGGAAAAGATTTTAAATAAAATTATCTTATAAAAAATATGCCAATCAACGCAGGAATTGAATTTCAAAAAGCAGAAAGAAAATATGCAGAATCTTCAACAAACCAAGAAAAGTTAATAGCATTAAATGAAATGCTAAGAACTGCCCCAAAGCACAAGTCTTCTCAAGTTCTATTATCAGATATAAAAGGCAAGATAGCAAAATATAAGGAACTATTAAAAAAAGAGAAGCAGTCAAAAAAAGGATCAAGCAAGTTTTCTATAAAAAAAGACGGCTCTGCAACCATAGTCATAGTAGGAACAACAAACTCAGGAAAATCAACCTTGCTCAAAAAATTAACAAACAAGAATGTTGAAATAGCTTCCTATCCATTTACAACAAAAAAGCCAGAAATAGCAGCCCTTGATTACAAAGGCATTAAACTCCAAGTTATAGAAATCCCTGCAATAGTAAAATATTTTTATAAAACCCAGAATGGTCCGACTTTTCTATCAATAATAAGAACATCAGATTTGATTATTTTAACATATAAAAATGATAACGAAAGAAAAATGCTTCTTGATGAACTAGAAGGAATAAAAGTAAAAACTATAGAATACAAAATCCAAGAGAATATAAAAGATCTTATATGGAAAAATCTTGGCTTGATAAAAATATATACAAAAAGTCCTGGAAAGGAAAAAGAATATCCCCCTGTTGCCATGAAAAAAAACTCTACAGTCAAAAATCTTGCAGAAAAAATACATAAAGATTTTGTGAAAAAGTTTAGATTTGCAAGAATCTGGGGAAAGTCAATAAAATTTAATGGCTCTCCAGTATCATTAAGCCATATTTTAGAAGACGATGATATAGTTGAACTTCATTTAAAGTAAATACTATCTTCCACTCCTCGCATATCTATGCAAGAACCGATTTACATTTAATAAATCAACAAGATCCTCATTTCCACTCATTACAATTGCATCATAAAGTTCTATTGCTTCTTTATCCATTCTTTTAGCAATAAAATCACTATGGACACAAAGTAGAATATCATTGCCGTTTAACTCTGGCGCTAAAGTAAGATTATTTAACTTCGCTACCAAATCTTGATTTTCATGAAATATTTTATAAGCTCTTTGATAATTTCCATCTAAATAAGCTCCTAAAAATTTCTTTACATATTTTTCCATCATTCTATAATGAAAGAAAAGTTAATAAATCTTTTTATTAAATTCAGTAAAACAAAAGATAATGCCTTTTAAGAAATTTTATAGTGTCTCAATTAAAGATAGCCTCTTAATAACATCCCAAATATAAAGCTTATAATGGCTACTGTAAAGGATATCAAAGCCATTTCTATAAATTTTCTTGCAAAGGTTTTCTTCTTCAATTTAGACATATAATAAGAATAAACAGCTATTATCATTAAGGCAATTACCACTGTTGAAGCCAAAGCCTTGTATATATTATCAATTAAAATATAAGGCGTAACCAATAAAATAACCGCAATTAAATATGTCAAGCCTGTATAAAATGCACTCCTTAATGGCTTTCTCTCTGAGTGAATATCAGCTTCTTCTTCAGATGATAAATATTCTGAAGCAGCCATTGACAAAGCAGCTGCAAATCCAGTTATCATTCCGCTAACAGCAATTATTCTGCTGTTTTGTAGAGCAAAAGTTAACCCAGCTAAAGCCCCGGTCAATTCAACAATTGCATCGTTTAGTCCTAAAACTATAGCCCCAGCATAATCTTTAAACTCTTTATTCCCCTTTTTTGTCATGAAAATTTCCAGTGATTCTTATTTATATAACTATTCTTGTTTTATTGCAAGGCCATAATCTCGCAGTAAAGTTTTTAAATTTAAAAAACCTTGCAATAGAATGGCTCAAGTTAATGTTCTGGAATTAAGGGATAAAGTAAAGCAGATGTATAAAAAGGTTGCAGAAAGTCCTCAAGACAATTTTCACTTTGAAACAGGCAAAAAGCTTGCAGAAAGGCTTGGCTATTCAAAAAAAGATCTTAATGCTATTCCAGAAAAATCTATTGAGTCATTTGCAGGAGTTGGTTATCATTTCGACTTGGCAGATATAAAGAAAAATGAAACAGTCCTTGATTTAGGTAGTGGTTCAGGAATGGATTCATTCATAGCTGCTTTAAAAGTCGGGGATAAAGGCAAAGTCATAGGTATAGACATGACAAAAGAGCAATTAAAAAAAGCTGAAATATTAAGTAAAAAAAACTTTAAGAATATCAGGTTTAAAATGGGTTATATCGAAGATATTCCAATAGAAAACAGTTCAATTGATGTAGTAATAAGCAATGGTGTTATAAATCTATGTGCTGATAAGTTTAAAGCCTTTAGCGAAATAAGTAGGGTTTTAAAAAAGAATGGTCGCATAGCCATATCAGACATAGTTTCAGAAAAAGAATTAACAGAAGGGATTACATGCAATGCAGATATCTGGGCCTCTTGTATTGGTGGAGCGATGCAACAAGATAAATATAAAAGAACAATAAAAATGGTTGGTATGAAAATTCTTAAATTTAAAGAAAATCCTCAATATGCTTTCCTTTCAAAATCAGCCCAAGGTGCAACAAAAACATTTGGAGTAAAAAGTATCTCACTCCTAGCGATTAAAACTATTTAAAAATCTTCCCAGTTTCTAGGCTCCAAAACAACAAGTCTAAATGATCCATTGGTATTTTTACTTTTTCTGAAAACTCTTTGAATTTTTCTTCTGTTTCCAAGTATCTTTTCCTTGTTAATGTCTTTGGTATTTGATCAATAACGCCAAGTTTTACTAAATTTTTTAAAATATGCCGGTCTAATATTGCTAAATTCCTGTGTCCTGTATTTCTTAAAAAATGAGAACTTTCTTTCATTGATATTCCCTTTACATTTTCAATCAAAATATCTCTTAATTCTTGACTTTTATAGCCATTATTCAATATTCTTTTCACTTTAAGATAATTTTTCTTTAATTCTTTCAAGT
>JACQNI010000022.1 GCA_016203135.1 Candidatus Woesearchaeota archaeon | reverse complement strand
ATTATGACCTATGAAGGATATAATATGGAAGATGCTCTTGTGTTAAATAAAGGAGGAGTGGACAGGGGAGTTGGACGAAGCTTTTATTTCAGGCCATATTCTGCTGTTGAAATGAATTATGCCGGCGGACTAAAAGATGAAATTGTTATTCCTGAAAAAGATACTTCAGGATATAGAATGGAAAAATTATATCGTTATTTAGAAAGCGATGGTCTTGTTTATCCTGAAGCAGAAATAAATGAGGGGGAAATTTTGATTGGAAAAGTTTCTCCTCCGAAATTTTTATCAGAAGCAAGAGATATTTCAATAAGAACAAAAAAAGAATCCAGCATAACAATGAGGCAGGAAGAAAAAGGAATTGTTGATGCGGTTTTTATAACAAAAGATAATGAAGGAAATAAAATTATTCAAGTTAAAACCCGTGACCAGCGTATTCCTGAGTTAGGCGACAAATTTGCAACATCGCACGGACAAAAAGGAGTTATTGGATTAATTGTTCCTGAAGAAGATATGCCTTTTACTTCAAAAGGAAATAAACCGGATATAATCTTTAATCCCCATGGTCTGCCCAGTCGTATGACGGTGGGATATCTGCTTGAACTATTAGCCGGCAAAGTCGGCGCATTAAAAGGAAAAATTATAGACGGGACTTCTTTTTTTGGGTCAGACAAAAAAGAATTAGAAGAGCATTTAGAAGAATTAGGATTCAGATTTGACGGAAAAGAAACAATGTACAACGGCATTACCGGAAAAAAAATGGTGTCAAAAATATTTTTAGGAAATTTATATTATTTAAAATTAAAATATATGGTTAGCAATAAAATGCACGGAAGAGCTTTAGGTAAAATTGCATTATTAACGAGACAGCCAATTGAAGGAAGGTCTCGCGGCGGAGCATTAAGACTTGGTGAAATGGAGCAACAGGCATTGATTGCCCACGGATCGTCGTTATTATTAAGAGAAAGATACGATTCAGATAAAATAATTCTTCCGATTTGCGTTCGGTGCGGTTCAACAGCAATAGATGATAAGATAAGAGGAAAAATAATGTGCCCAAAATGTGAAAATGAAGATGTTGAAATGATTGAAATTTCATATGCTTTTAAACTTCTCGTAGAAGAATTAAAAGGCATGCACATAAATACAACTTTTAAATTAAAAAATAAATATGAATAATAAAATGATAAAAAATTTAGAAACAAAATTTCCGGAAATAATTTCAGTTAAAGAGATTAAAGAATTAAAGATGAAATTAATTGGGGATAATCTTGCATTCTTAAAAATTAATGGGACTATTGGGAAATATAGATATTTTGCCAAAAAAAATGGAGATAAACTCTATGAATTGACAGAAATAAAGACATTTGCAGAAATGGATCCGGTTACGAAATTGGAAATTGAAGATTATAAAGAAGGAGGATATTTTTACAATCATGATGATTTGATGAAAAATGAATCTTTTAAAAATTGCAGAGAGAATGGACATAAATTTGGCAGTCATCTTTATATTAATAATGGGTTGTCTGTTCGTTGGTGTGAAATAGATAAAATATATTGGTTAAAACAATCATCTCATGGACCAGTAATAGAGGTAGAACAATAAAATGATAAAAAATTTAGAAACAAAATTTCCGAAGGTGCTTTCATTTCAGGAACTGATAAACTTAAAGGCAAAACCTGTCAAAGAGATGATTTATTTTAAATTAGAAATCAACGGAAAGGTTGGAGTTTATGAATCTTTAAACAAAGATGAAAATGGGAAAATTATAAATTATGCATTTAGAAATTTTCTCCCTAAAGGAGAAAAAGCATATCAACTGGATGTAAATCAAGGCGAAGAAAAATTAAATAAAATTGCAAACACTGGCGAAGGATCATCAAAAGCGAAGACAATAGAAGGACTGCATATACTCTCTATAAGAACGCAATATGGAAATGAAATGGATGCTTATCTATAAAATAATAAAGTAAATTTAAAAAAAATAAAATGAAACCAATAAGAAAAAAAATAGGAGAAATAAGTTTTTCTTTACTTAGTCCGGAAGAAATAAAAAAACTTTCAGTTGCAAAAATTGTGACGCCGGAGCTTTATGATATAGACGGATATCCTGTTGACGGCGGATTAATGGATTTAAGACTTGGAGCAATTGATCCCGGAGTAAGATGCAGAACCTGCGGAGACAGACTTAAAGAATGTCTGGGGCATTCAGGAAGCATTGATTTAGCCAGAGCAGTAATGCATTTGAAATATATTCCTTTAATTGAATTGGTTTTAAGATCTTTTTGCCAAAGCTGCGGCAAATTAATGCTTGAGGAAAAAGAATTAGAAAAATACTCTCCGGGTAAAAGAGCAAAGAGAGCAAGAGACAAGAAAAAATGCCCTTACTGTTTGAGTCTTCAGGAAAAAGTTAAATTAGACAAACCAACCACTTTTTACAAAGGCAAAAAAAGACTTTTCCCGACGGAAATAAGAGAAACTCTTGTTAATGTTCCGGATGAGGAGCTTGAAAAAATTGAAATTAATTGCGGGACCTTCAGACCCGAATGGGCTATTCTGACTTCTTTATTAGTTCCGCCGGTAACTGTAAGACCAAGCATTATTTTAGAAAACGGCGAACGTTCAGAAGATGATTTAACACATAAATTATCGGATATTATAAGGGCTAATCAGAGATTATGGGAAAATTTAAATGCTGGCGCTCCCGAGGTGATTATTGAAGATTTATGGGACTTGCTGCAGTTTCATGTCACAACTTTTTTTGATAATACTGTTTCAAAAATTCCTCCGGCAAGACACCGAAGCGGTCAGCCATTAAAAACAATTACAGAAAGAATCAAAGGCAAGGAAGGAAGAATTAGAAAAAATATTGCCGGCAAGAGAGTAAATTATGCAGGCAGAACAGTTATTTCTCCCGATCCTTTTCTTAAAATTAATGAAGTCGGCATTCCTTATGAAATTGCAAAAATTATTACTGTTGCCGAGACTGTTAATGACCTCAACATAAAAAAATTAATAAAAATTATTGAAAAAGGAGAAGAATATCCCGGCGCTAATTATATTATAAGACCGGATGGAAAAAGAAAAAAGATTTCTTTAGAATTAAAAGAAGAAATAATTGCTGAAATTTCTCCCGGATATATTGTAGAAAGACATTTACAAGATGGAGATATTGTATTATTCAACAGACATCCCAGCCTGCATAGAGGAAGTTTAATGGCTCATTTTGTAAAAGTTCTCCCCGGCAGAACATTTAGAATGCATCCTGCTGTCTGCACTCCTTATAACGCTGATTTTGACGGCGATGAAATGAATATTCACAGCCCGCAAACAGAAGAAGCGCGCGCAGAAGCAAAAATCTTGCTTGATGTCAAGAAAAATTTAATGTCTCCAAAAAATAATACTAATTTAATCGGATGTGTGCAGGATTCTATAACAGGAAATTATCTTTTAGGATTAAATGAATTTTCAAAAGAAGAGGCAAACCAATTATTATATCAATCTGGCTTGGATTTTGAGTCTGTAAAGAAAAAGGTTTCAGGAACTGAACTATTTTCAATGATTCTCCCAAAAATTGATTTCTCCAATGATTCAATTAAAATAAAAGACGGAGAAATTCTTAAAGGAGTTATTGATATAACAACTTTTGGTGTTGAAGAT
>JACQNI010000021.1 GCA_016203135.1 Candidatus Woesearchaeota archaeon | reverse complement strand
TATTAATGGAATTCAATTTAGTGTTCTAGGAAATAAAGAATTTATTTATCCAACAAAAGAGGGAGGCTATAAATTCCCCGACGGGACAACAATTTCAAAAGTTCAGCCGGGAATCATGATTGAAAGTGAGGGAATCATAAAATATAAAGGAAATGATGTAAGCGGAGTTTTGAATTTTGACGAGGATGGAAATGCTTTTGTGAGACCGACAAAAAAAGCAATTATTAATGATATTTCAATAACCGGAGCGCCAAAAGAGAATGTTTATGTTTATTTTAATTCTGAAACTGCGAAATTTTCCGGAAAAAATAATTATGTTGTGCTGGATGAAAATATTTTTGAATATAAAATAGGGGCGCAAACCCAGGCATTTGAAGTTAGTTTTGGAGAAAAAAATCCCTATCTGTCTAATTTTGAAGAGAATGATTTATTTGGTTTAACCGGAGGAGCTTTGGGAGAAGAAGGGCATTTAATTATTGATAAAGGATTTGTTGAGAATGGAGTTGAATATCTTCCGTCAATAAAAACTTCCGGCAGTGTTAGTATCTTCAACGACGGGATAAGACTTGAGCCGATTGAAAAAAGTCAGAGAAGAAATGGAGAATTTATTTTAAGAGATTATGCTCCCGGAAAAGGCAAGGGTGCCGTCGAGATAGTCTCAGTTTCAGATATGTCCGAAACCATTCAGCTTGGAAGCGTCGTTGATAATAAAGGCAGAGTCTTTTTTACATCCAATCATAAAAGTGGAGAGCCATTGGTCGTTAGAGATTTAACCAGAGGAAGCGTTAGCAGATATTCTGGTTCATTAGAACTGCCTTTATCTCCGGATATCTTTTCTGAAAAAATCAAAATGAGCAAATCTTATGTTAGTTTATTTGACGACAAACAAATACTGGATTTAACTCGGAATTATAAAATAGCAGATAAAGGTTTGGAAAGATTTCAAAATAGTGAAAGAGATAATTATTTAAAAGCTTTTCAAAAGGAACACGGAGAAAAAGGCGGAGCTGATTATTATAACAAACTTAAAGAGATAGTTACTGATACTAAACGAACATCTGCTCAGAAGACTATTGATATAAATAAGCTAATAAGTATTAATGGACCTCCTCCAGAAGTAAAAGCTCCTGAACAAGTCGTTGGATATATTAGAGATATTTCAAGTTTGGCCTATGAACTAAGAAAAAGAGGAGTTGATGTTCCTTTTAGTGAAGAGGATTTTTTGGGAGCAAAAGAAATTGCCGGAATAGACAAAATAATTAAAGATGAAAAAGTTAATTTTAAAGAAGCATTTGACATATATCAAAAAAGAACAGGAATTGTGAGCGGTCCTAAAGTTATGTTTCAAGAAACTTCTATTCCTATAAAAACCTGGATTGAAGCGCTGGAATATTAATCCATTATTTAAATGGGTTATACCAAAAAGAAAATTTTCCGTGATTTTCTTCAATTTTTTTCTCGTAAAATTCTTGTTCTTTCCATAATTTTTTTCGTTCTTCGAAATTTTTAGATCTTTGTTTGAGTTTTTTATATCTTTCTTCCGGATTTTTCTCTTTTTGAAAATGCGATTCCAAATCTCCATAAGCGAAATCTTTATACATTAAAAAACTATTTTCCTGATCTGTCAAAAGAGATAATTTTGAATAATTAATTCCAAAAACTGGCCTGTCTTTTTTAGAAAGTTCTATTTTTCTATAGTTTTCAAGCAAATCAATGGCTTTATCAAAACATTTCAATGCCTCTTTATCTAAAGAGTCTTCTTGTTCTTTGCTTACTTCGTAAGAAAGAGGCCACTGCTGTATTGATCCTTTGAGCGCCCATAACTCCGGTTCTTCTGAATTTAATTCTAAACCTCTATCAACCGCTTTTATTGCTTCTTCAAGATTACGGTTTGGGTTTTTAAGCCATCTCCCTAAATAATGCGCTTTAAGATAATAAGCAGGCATATATAAAGAATCTAATTGAATTGCTTTGTCCAGCAAATTTATTACTTCGGTGTAAATTTTTTCTGCTTCTCTTTTTTCACTTTCTACCCCCAGATGTAAATTTCTTGCTTCATCAGATAAAAATTGCGCCCTGATAGTGTGGGATTGAGCCCACATTTCTTTTTCATTTAAATTTTTCATGTAAATTCCTTTTTCAATAGTTTCTTCAGGAATGAAAAATTCTTCAATAAAATATTTATCATTATCGTTAAGCGGGAAGCCTTTTTTGAAACAAAGATGAGATTCATTGTCCCAGTTAAAGTCTCCTTCATTAATTGGATTTTCAGAGTTGGAAGCATCATGCCCGTCTTTTTTAGAATCCCATCGGACAAAAAAGTGATACTCTCCAATAAAAGGCGGAGCTATGACTAAATTAATTGGCAAATTGTAAAAATCTCCGACGGCGTGATAAATGTAGGCTGTTTGATAACACTCTGCTTTAATTCTGCAAATTTGACCCCACATTAAAGAATCCATTTTTACAAATATTTTTTGAGCTTCTTTTTTTGATAATTCTGAAGCTGGTTTTTTTGGAATATGTTTTTCCATATTTTTAATAACATAATCCAGAGAACTCATCTCTAAACTTGAACAAGTTGTTTCTCCATTTAAAGGTTCATTTTCAAACTCAATTAGTTTGTGAATTAAAGTAGGATATTTTGAAGATTTTTTATAATTGGATATTTCTTGTTTTGTATTGGAAACAATTTCTTGAGCTTTAATATCATTTACAGAATTAAAATATGGAGCTCCTATTAAAGCCAATCCAACAAATCCATTTTTCAATTTTCTCAATAAACCTTCTCCCATTGTATAAAATATAAGAACAAGCTTATAAATATTACT
>JACQNI010000020.1 GCA_016203135.1 Candidatus Woesearchaeota archaeon | reverse complement strand
TAAAAAAATATTTATTTTTGGAGAAGGGATTAAAGAATATATAAAAAGCAATAGAAAAGAATTATTTAATCTGGCTTATTCTTTAGAATATAAAAAATCCGCTGTTCAAAATTGGACCAGAAAAAATATTCTTCCTGCTGAAATATTTGAAAAAGTTCAAAAAAAAATAAATAAAAAAAATTTACAGATAAAATCTTATGGAAATTCTAATTTAATTAATGCAAAATTGGAATTAGATAAAGTTTTTTTGAATTTTGTCGGCTTATGGCTTGCAGACGGCTGTTATGATAAAAATTCTGTAATAATTTCTGTGCAGGAGAATGAGAATAAGGAGATTGTAAAAGAAGTTGCGAAAAAATTTGGAGCAAATGCAAAATTACACAGCGACGGATTTTCTTTAATGATTAATTCCTCCCTTTTAAAAGAAATTATGCGCAAGACCCTCAATTTAGATGGAAATTCTTACACAAAAAAAATTCCAGATTGGGCGCATAATTTATCTGATGAGCAAATTGGATTTTTGTTAAAAGGGTATTATAGCGGAGATGGATGCGCTTCTGACAAAGAGATTGTTTTTTCATCCTGTTCAAAAGAGCTTGTCAGCGATATTTCTTCTCTGCTTTTGAGGTTTAATATAATTTTAAGAATTTCTGAGATGAAAGAAAAAGATAAAACAATAAATTGCAGGATAGGTTCTACAAAAATGATTAATGATTTTAGGAAAAATATAGGATTTATTGTTAATTCAAAACAAAAAAAATTGGAAAAATTATGCTCCCGAATTTCCACACATGAGACTTCAGACGTAATTCCATTATCAATAGAAGTTAAAGAGGAATTAAGTGAGATATTAGGAAATAATTTTAATAAACACGATTATATAGTTAGAAAAAATAATATTGGAAGAAATAGATTAAATGAATTTCTTGAAGAGATTCCTATTGGAATTTATACAAATCCTATTGATCCATTGAGAAGCGTAGTTGAGTCAGATATTTTTTGGGATAAAGTAAAAATAATAAAAAAAGTAAATAATGCTCAAAAATTTGTTTATGATATATCTGTTCCAGAACATGAAAATTTTATTTGTGAGAATATTCTTGCCCATAATACTTTAGAATTGCCCGTTGAATCTTTAAGAAATCTCCAATATAATATTATCAGGATGAAAGTGCGTTCTGCATTATTAAAATCAGGAACAGAAGTTTCTGCCGACGACGGAATCAGAACAAGCTTAAGACTTGGAGATTCAAGTTTAGTTATTGGCGAGATTAGGTCAACAGAAGCAGAAGCCCTTTATGAGGCAATGAGAGTCGGCGCTTTGGCAAATGTTGTTGCAGGGACGATTCACGGAGCAAGTCCTTATGGGGTTTTTGACAGAGTCGTCAATGATTTGAAAGTTCCGACGACGAGCTTTAAAGCAACAGATATTATCGCTGTCTGCAATCCAATAAAATCCGCTGATAGTCTGCATTCCTGGAAAAGAATGCTGCAGCTTACAGAAGTAAGAAAACACTGGAAACAGGATCCTTTAGCTGAAAAAGGTTTTGTGGATTTATTAAAATATAATGTAAAAAAAGATGAGTTAGAGCCGACAGATGATATTATCAACGGAGACAGCGAAATTTTGAAAGACATAGCTTCTAATGTTAAAGGGTGGGCCGGAAATTGGGACGCAATTTATGATAATATTTTATTGAGAGCAAAAATAAAAAAAGAAATTGTTGATGTTGCTGAAAAAACAGGGAATGCAGAAATTTTAGAAGCAAAATTCAATCATCTGTCTAATCATGCTTTTCACAGAATTTCAGATGAAGTTATCCAAGAAGTTGGTTTGCCGTTGGGAGACAAAGTTTTTCCGTTGTGGCAACGCTGGCTGAATCAGGAAGTAAAGAAATTTAGGATTTAGATAATTTTATTAATTGTTTTTTGTCCTTGTTTCATCTTGTTAACAGGCTGTTTCACATATTAATTAAATAGTTTTGATGTTTAAGACTATTATGAAAAACAAAAACACGAAACCTTTGGCTTTATATTTATACAAATG
>JACQNI010000018.1 GCA_016203135.1 Candidatus Woesearchaeota archaeon | reverse complement strand
GTATTTAATATTTCAATATTATTTTTTTCTAGTTCAACTTTTTCCTTAAGTGCGTATATGGGTAATAACCATTTTTCAGTTGTTCCTTCGACAAATACAATCTTGTTAGCAAAAAATGCTTTGTTTGTTTCAGCATCAGAAACATTTTTTAGAAATAATTTAATAGACTCTGTTGTAGCACTTACAACCCCTGTTTGTTGTTTCCATTTTTCTAAAAAAGCTGATTCTTCTATTTGAATCAATCTTGTACAATATTCATCTCCATCTTTAATTTTATTAACAAGACCGATGCTACTAAAACGTTCTATATCAATAAATTCTTGTGAATGGGTGGAATATATAATCTGGGATCCGCCTTCACTTAAAGTTTTGAAAATATTAAACAGATCTGCCCTTCCTTGTGGGTGTAAATATAGCTCTGGTTCTTCTATGAGAAAAATAGTTGATTTAGGAAAAGATTTAGCGTATGCTCGAAATAAAGCTATAAAAATTAAGTTCTTCATGCCTTCACCCATCTGGTCAATATTCCTTATATCTCCATACTCTTTTGGGATTATTTCAATGGTTTTGTAATAACTTTTAGGGTCAAAAGCTTTAAATCCAATATCTATTTCATTTTGGGTTGGAAGCACATGTTCATTAAATGCATCTTTGAAGGTTTTTTCAAATTCTTTGAATTTTTCAGTTTCTAATTGCGATTTTACTTCATCAAATTTACTATTAAGTCCACTTATTTTTTCTGCAGGAAAAATTTCATTAAATTGTTTTATTATCTTACCTAAAAAAGACCATTCAGCACTACTTTGCAAATGATATTCAAAATTTCTAGTAGCCGGAATAAAAACTATTGGAAACTGTTCTTTTGTATCTCCTCTGAGTCTATATCTCTGACTTTGATTTGTTGAACATTCTATAGCTTTAAGTTCGGCTCCAAACGAATTTGTTCCCGCATCGTATGTTGTTTGAAAAATAATCCCTTTACATTCTGTATTATAAGATGCAAATTTTTCATCAAAGTGAATTTCTATTGTTATATTATTAGATATATCTTCATTAAAAAAATCTTTAGAAGATAGTGAGTAAGGCATAGGGTACCTTTCGCCCAATACAAAATTTATGGCACGTAATATATTACTCTTACCAGCACTATTTGCCCCTATCAACCCAAATAAGTTTTTAAAATTGATTTCAAGTTTTTTGATTGATCTATAGTTTTTTATTAATACTTTTGTAATTTTCATATTAAACACTAGAAAAGAAAATTGTATATAAATATTATCCTAAATTTGTTTTCTTCTCCTCATAAAATCAATTTGCTGGTGGATTGAGGCAATAGCCTCAACCGATAGTGAAGTTTTTCTTTGAAAAACTTTCCACCCGCAACTAACTTACTTCTTGATAAATTTTTAAAAGAAAAGCACTATTATGGCTAGAGATGGCTATGGAAAAATCAAGAAAATACTCTCCAGTTATCTTCTCAAGTGAGATAGCCCAGTATTGTTTTTGCAAGGCTGCTTGGTGGCAGGGCAGAATGGGGAATAAGGTCGAGACAGAGGGCATGAGGGCTGGGACAGAGTTTCATAAGGAGTATGGGAGCAGGGTTGGGATTTCAAGGATCCTGAGGGTTGTCAGGGCATTATTGGTCGGTACGCTTGTTTTGGTGGTTATTGGAGCTGTTATGAGGCTCTGGAGCGGATAATGGCATTTGAGCTGTTTTTAGCGGGTTTTGTGGCATTTCTGGCATTCTTGGTTACATGGCTGTTGAGGAAGCTAGGGGTTTCTAAGGAGCTCTACAAGAACAAATCTGTTTATTCTGACATTGAGAGGCCTGAAAAGGCAATGTTTTCAAAGAAACACTTGCTTGCCGGGAAGCCTGATAGCATCTTGCATACAAAAAGCGGTTTAGTTCCTGTTGAAGTTAAATCAGGGAGCAGGCCTAAACAGCCATATTATTCGCATATAATGCAGCTTGCTTCTTACTGCTTGCTGATTGAAATTAACAGGGAAAAGCCAAAGCATGGATTAATTCAATATGCTGATGGAGAGCCTTTTATGATTCCTTATACTGATGAACTCAGGGATAGGGTTATAGAAACTATTGGGGAGATGAGGGGGCATATTTACAGGAAGGAGCTTGATGGTGAGGGTTGTGGGAGAGAAGGGTGTTTGGTTTGCAATTTAAACTGCGCTAAATAGATGTTCTACACTATTATTATTCAGGAAAAAAATAAATAGTGGCTATTGTTTGTGATAGTTAGGAGGTGATTTTAATGACATTTCCAATAGAATGGTGTCAAGCTCTAATTGTAGTTGGACTAATTATAATTGCATTGAAGATTGACAAAAAAATTACCGTAAAATTAAAAGATATACCTTATGTAGAGCAAATTAGCGGATATTTAGGATTAATCCTATTTGCAATTGGATTGTTGCTTACATTAAGCGGAAATTGTGTTTAATTTTTTGTCTTCCGTCATAATTTCTTAGCTCCACCCCGTGGACTTGGTGCGTTGAATGGGTGTGCCCTAGGTTCTCCCAACTTGTTTATTATGAACTAGGTTTACTTTTTAACTCTGCCTCAATTGGACTTTCATATTTTCCAATTATCTCGTTATTCCATGAGGTGGATAAATTTTTTAAAGTTTTTATGGGGTTCTTATAATACTCGATCTCGGAAGCGGTCATATCAGAAATTTTTAGTTTCTTAATTTCTTCAATATCTTGTTTACCGAGTAATTTTGAGGCATATTTCCATTTATAATAATAGTGAGGTTCGTTATAAATAAACCAAAAATAGTTAGTATTCTCCAAATAAGCTTTCACAGAATTGATAAAATCTTTTTCATCTTTTATGGAAGTTATTTTTGATTCAAATATCTGCCTTCTGGCAAATTTCAAAAATGAGTTAAGATATAGGCACATAGTGTTTCCTATGTATAATAAAGCCAATCTTGTAAGGAAGAAATCATATTTTTTAATATCTTCAAATTCCCCACGTCCATAAATATTTTTTTCTATAAGTCTTATAGAATTCATCGAAGGGTGGGTCCACATACTTAAGAAACTATAATGTACTCTTGCTCTTTCAAATTCCTCTTCATTAATTAACTTATTTAATAAAAGATTATCCTTTATCCCTCCATTAAACTTAAAATACCATTTAAAACCTTTGTGTTTTTTGATAAGCTCTTCATTTATCTTTCCTAATTCTTCACTTTCATAATAGTCTTCTTCTAATCCTAAGTGTGCAATTTCATGGTCATATTCTTTAAACAAGAAATAGTAATTTTGAATGATTTTTCCTTCTTGATTTTTTCTTCCTTCGTAAACCACCATTATTTTGTTTTTTATAGGATGTTTTATTTCTAAGATTCCTTGTTTAATTTTATTTTCTTTATTAGATTCAAAATCTTTTACCCAAACTTGGTATATTTTCTGAATATCGTGCCCTTCTTTAGGGGAATAGTTCAAATAAAATTTAGGGCCGTTCATGGATAAATCAATTACCCAATATGCTTCAAAAACTACCCTAATCAATGAGAAAACAGATTTATAAGAATTTGTGCTTAATAAGCTATAAGCGTCTTTCAAAGTCGTTATTTGGTGATTAATCCAAGAAATATATTCCCCATGTTCCGAGTAAGTTACGTCTTTATTTTGAATGGTCCTAGGTAATTTCCCAAATTGAGCAAATAGCAGCAATATTTTTTCTATTATTACCTTATGCTCATCTTGCTTCATTTATTTCAACTTAGCCTTTTCAATGTTTATTTCATTAATTCTCCTACTTGCAGGTATGTAATTTACCATTACCATAATAAACGCAACAATCACAAAAATCCACAGAAGTGGAAAAATTAAAGCTAAGAAGATAGTAACTACCCCGGTAATCATCCAATATGATGCAGACCTTTTTGTTTTTTGTGCAGATTTAAGTTGCTTATCAAGTTCTTCCAAAGTCTCTTTTTTACCCATCAAAGCACCCCTTAATATTAATTTATAGCCAGATTATATTTAAATATTCCGATTAAAGTTTAGTCATCTTATAGTTGGAAAGCTATCCAAAAAACCTATCATAATAAACGCATGTTTCACAATCATTTTTGCAGTTGCCGTATTTCATCAATACCTTTTTTCTTACTGGGGCTTTGAATTTGGTTTCTGCTGTGCCTTCTATGAAATGCTTATGCACGTAAAAAGCGGTAATCTTGGGGTCATAGTCTGACCATCCGCTATATTTGTCTATAAGCCATAATATCTGCCCTTCATTCAGCTTCAATCCATACTTTAGCCACTTGACCAAAAAGTTCCTTTCGTACCAGTCAGCGTTTTCCTTCTTTAGCATAGACCAATAGGCAGGGCATTTTGAAAGCTGTTGTGCAATGCCTTTGAGGTTTTTAGGGATTTTGGAATAGACTATGTCCTTTGCTGCAATATCTGTTTTTCTTTTTTCTATAGTGCTTTCTGTTTTAGGGACATAATTTAATGAGATGCTAATCAATTCTTTAGGCAGCTTGAAGGAAAGGTATTTTTTTGGAGTTTTGACATCATCAATGGCCTCGCTAAAGGGATATTCCATTAAGTCCAAGAACTCGTTTAGGGTAAAGCATGAGCAATAGTTTTTATAATCAACTTTTCCTAATTGTATCTTGTCAAGGTTTGAAGAATACGTTTCCCTTATCTTTCTTTTTACGCTGATTACTGCATCAATATCAACTCCATAAACTAGAGAGGAAGCGTTTTTAGTGTTTTGAAGCTTTGACTTGTCTATGAAAAATCTTGTTATGTTCAGCCATTGCTCTGATGTCATGTTTTCCACAAAAAAGAACAAGTGCAGGCCTGAGCCGGATGCCCTAACATACAATTTGTTTTTGTC
>JACQNI010000017.1 GCA_016203135.1 Candidatus Woesearchaeota archaeon | reverse complement strand
TATTTAGTAAACTCTGATAATAAAAATCAATTCAAAGATTTAATTAAATATCATTCAGAAAATTTTCCGATTTTTTTTGAGAAAAACTTAAAAAGACTAAAACTATTTATATTTAATAAAATGACTAACGAATTAAGAGATTTCATAAAAAGTTCTTTTCCAATTGTTATAGCTATTATATTCGGAGGTACAGGCCTTTATATTTTATTCAATTATTCCAATAATATAGTTTCTGTGATAGGAGGGCTTCTACTTATCGGTCTAGCAATAGCAATAATATTCAAGGTAATTGAAAATGGATAAAAAACATATAGAGAAAAATATTCTTGATCTAAAATACCACTTTGAAGGCCAAAAAATTAATGCAATATTCATCATTAGTACAGTCGGAATTTTAGCATTTATAGGTACATTTATATGATATAAAGAAAGATTGCTTTTTGGCTTCAGCACTTCTTTAATTATCATATTAATTTCGTTAAGAATTTATTTTAAAACAAAGAAAAGGATGCAATCTTTGTTAAATGAGATGCGAAGCTTAACTTAGTAATTTAGTTTAACAGATAATGTAATCAATTTTACATTTTTTTAGCTTTTTTTTTCTAGAAAATTTTATAAACTTAGAATCTATTTTTTATCTATGAAAAGGCTTTATAGATCAAATACAAACAAAGTTCTTGCAGGAGTCTGTGGCGGCATAGGAGAATACTTTGATATAGACCCAGTCATTATAAGGCTTATTTGGGTATTATTTTTATTCATGGGTGCTGGAATAATTGCCTATATAATCGCTTGGATTGTTATTCCAAAAGCTCCAAAAAGATTATCTATTCAGGTAGTTAAAAGAAAAAAATAATTATTTCCTATTTTACATAATTTCGCAGGATACCTAACAGTTTAGTGTTGGGAGGAATGCACCCCACCATAATATTTTTCTATCTATCTTAATTTGTTATCACCTAATAATAGATATTTTATAAAGAAAAGCTTTATATATCACCAGTTATAGTCTAGTTTAGTTTTCTATAACAAAACTAGGGTTAAAATGACAAAAACACAGCCTATTTTCATATTGCCAGAGGGATATCAAAGAATGCTTGGAAAAGACGCCCAAAGAAACAACATAATGGCAGCAAGGCAAGTAGCAGAAACCGTAAGAACAACTCTTGGCCCTAAAGGCATGGATAAGATGATTGTAGACTCTTTAGGAGACATTACAATAACAAATGATGGTGTTACAATTCTAGAAGAAATGGGTATAGATCATCCAGCAGCAAAGATGATTGTTGAGGTAGCAAAAACCCAGGAAGACCAAGTTGGAGATGGAACTACAACTGCAGTAGTCCTAGCTGGAGAATTATTGAAAAATGCAGAAGATCTTTTAGACAAAAATGTACATCCAACAGTTATAGCAAAAGGTTATAGGTTAGCTGCAGATAAAAGTCAGCAGATATTGCAAAAAATTTCTGAAAAAGTAACAAAAGAAGACAGAGATGTTTTGTTAAAAATAGCAATGACAGCAATGACTGGAAAAGGGGCAGAAGCAGCAAAAGAAAAGCTTGCAGATTTGACTGTCTCAGCAGTAATTCAAATAGCTGATGAAGAAAATAACAAGCTAATCATAAATCTAGAAAATATAAAGCTTGAGAAAAAAGTAGGTCCAGGCATAGAAGAGTCTGAACTGGTAAGAGGATTGTTAATAGATAAAGAAAAAATACACCCAGGAATGCCTTCTAAAATAAAAGATGCTAAAATAGCCTTAATAGATTCAGCCATAGAAATAAAGAATCTTGAAACAGATACAAAGATTCAGATTAGTGATCCTAATCAGCTCGGAGCATTTATAGAGCAAGAAGAAAAAATATTAAAAAATATGGTTGAAAAAGTAGCAAAGTCTGGAGCAAATGTTGTTTTCTCACAAAAAGGCATAGACGATCTTGCACAGCATTTTTTAGCTAAAAAAGGAATATATGCTGCAAGAAGAATTAAAAAATCAGACATGGAAAAACTATCAAGGGCAACTGGATCAAGGGTTGTTACAAATTTGAATGATTTATCAGAAGAAGATTTAGGATATGCAGGAATAGTTGAAGAGCAAGTAATTGGTGATGAGGAAATGACTTATATTAGAGAATGCAAAAATCCAAAAGCAGTCACACTTTTAGTCAGGGGTGGAACAGAACATGTTGTTGATGAAGTTGAAAGGGCAATCAAGGATGCTTTGGGAGATGTAGCAGCTGCATTAAAAGACAACAAAGTTGTATCTGGAGCAGGATCTACAGAAATAGAGCTTGCAAAAGAATTAAGGGAATATTCAAACTCATTATCTGGCAGGGAACAATTAGCTGTGCTTGCTTTTGCAGATGCAGTTGAGATAATACCAAGGACTTTAGCTGAAAATGCTGGCTTAGACCCAATAGATGTTTTAACAGAGCTTAAATCAGAGCATGAAAAGGGAAAGAAATTTGCTGGTATAAATGTATTTACTGGAAAAGTTGTTGATTCTTGGAAAGAAGGAGTAATCGAGCCTTTAAAGATTAAAACTCAAGCCATCAAATCAGCTTCTGAAGTTGCTGAATTGATATTAAGGATTGATGATGTAATAGCAGGAACTTCAACAGAAAAAGAATCTATGCCTTCTGGTATGCACGGAATGCCGGGCATGATGTAAGCTTAATCTTCTGTTACAAATTTTAAAATTTCTTCTTTTTTTCTAGGATTTAATGAAACATGTATTTCATTTGTAGATTTTTTAGCAAGCAAGAATTCTTTATTGATCAATTCTTTTATTGAATTTCTAAGCTCTCTTTTTCCAGCTTTAGTATTAATCAAATTAATAGGAATCCCTTTGATTAAGTTTTTAACCTCTGTATGTTTTCCTCCCCACCTTCTTGATAAAATTAAAGATCTTAATATATATCTTTTAATTAGTTCATTCATAAAAATCAATAATCTTTCAAATTTATAATCTTGTTTGATACTTTTCCGAAAATCTTCCGAAAACAAATTAGAAAGTTTTATAAATATACAATATAGTATAGTTTAAATACCAATAAAAATGGAAAGCTCAATTTTTGTTAAAATACTTGGAGATTCAAGCAAATCAAGAGTTCTAGAGTATTTAATAACCACAAAAGGATTGCAAGTTCATCAGTCAGATGTATTAAGAAATAGCGGATCTTCTAAGATTACTGTAATGAGAATCTGGAAAGACCTGATAGATAACAAGCTTTTGCTTTATGAAAGAACAATCGGAAGGGCTAAACTTTATAGTTTAAATATAAAAGATTTAAGAGTTAAAAAATTGATAGAACTTTATAATGTTTGTTTAAAAAAAGAAGCAGAGATCGGATCTATAGAAAGTCAGAATTTAGAAGAAGAAATAAAAGGTAATAAATTAATCATTGAAAAGGATTTGTAAGATGACTAAAAAAGAATTTTTTGTTTTACTTGTAGCCGCACCACTTATACTTATGGTGCTATGGTCTTTATTTTTTAGAAATATCTTTAATTAATTCAAGGTTTATTCCCAAGCTCACAAAAACCTTAACTTTAAATATAAGTTCTTTCCTAATTCTTCTAAATGAAAATAGTTATAGACTTACAAAGAGAGAGTGTTAGTGAACTTTCTAAATGCATAGATATATTAAAAAAAGTTATAGAGAATAAAAATAACAATAAACCAATCACAGAAGGCTTAGATCAATTTAATGCCCCAAGGCAGCCAGATCTTACCAGCACACCAGCAAGAAAAATGCTGGAACAAGAAAAATACATGAATAAAATTGATCTTGGAGAATTGCTTTCCAAAAATTAAAATGCCAAAATCATCTAAACAGGATATAATAAATCACCTTGTTGACAGCAATGTAAAGCTGCAAGAGAAATTAGTAGATATGGTTAATTCTATTAACAAATTGACAAAAAGAATTGACACAATGGTTGAAATTTTCGAGGAAGCAGCAAAGAATGTAAAAACAGATTCCAACGAGCCATTAAGAAGAAAGCTTGAAGAATTACTTGAACAAAATAAAAACATTGCTCGAGGCTTGATATTGCTTGAAAAATATGTCAGAGACAAATCATCATTTTCAAATCTTCCACCAAAACCTTTGCCACAATCCAATTTATAATGCAGGACATTAAATTTGTGAGGGATGATTCAGCCAAAGAAAGAGAAGAGCGATTTAAAGAGATTAGAGATATAATAAAAGAAGATCCTGAAAAGAAAAAAAGATCTGATCTTGGAAAAAGGTTTATTTATTCTATGATTGTTTCTGTTAAAACCATTCAAGAAAGACACTTAAAACAGCAAAATGATCTAAGAATGCAGTTCACCCCAAAACTATTAAATCCAATTTCTATAAACAAGCCAAAAATCCAAAGACAAGAAATAAAAGAAAGTCCCTCTGTTCTTCCAGTAAAATATACATTGTTATTGTCAAAAACACAGCCATTAGTCAAAACTTCTATAGAAACAGATGAATTTGGAAAGCCAACATACAATTTAATAGAGCCCCAAATTGATAAAAAACTAGTAGATTTGGTAAAGAAAAAAATATCTTTCAGATTTAAGTTAAACACAAAAATATTAAACAATGACAAGTATTTAACAAAAAAAATAATGAAATTATGCAAAAAATTAAAAATTCAATATCAAGAAGATTTCATAGATTCAATAAAATATTATCTTTTTAGGGATTTGATAAATTTTGGAAAGATAGATTCTTTGTTCCACGATCCGGCAATAAAGCAGATAATATGCGATGGAGAAAACAAGGCTTTAACAATAGATCATTCAAGGCTTGGAATATTAAATTCAAACATCATTCTAACAAAAAATGAGCTTGATGAAATCATAAAAAGAATTGCTGAGAAAAAGAAAGAGAAAATAACTAAAAAAACCCAAGAATTGAATCTTTTTTATCAAGGCTTCAGGTTTAAGGCAACTATCGGCTTTGATGCTGTTCCTTCTAAGTTCATCTTTGCAAAAGAAATACCATAGACGTAAACTACCTTAGAGAAAACATTCAGTAAGCTTTTTAAAAGATTAGACTTAATCATTCTTAATGCGCCGGTAGTATAGGGCCTCTTGGCGTACTATGGTCAGTATTCGGCGTTGCCAACGCCGAGACCCGAGTTCGAACCTCGGCCGGCGCATTTAGATTATAATTTAAGATTATGAAAATCTACAAACTTAAAAAAATAGTATTAAGCATATTTCAAAAAGACTCAAAGCTGTTAAAAGACATCTCAAGCAATACCTTAGATAAGGAAAAAAATGCATTCCTTGATAGATATGCAAAAATTATAGTTACATTTGATCAGCTTCAAATAAATCAAGACAAGGCCTTAATAATAATTGATGAAATTTTTCATGAAAGATTATTAAATTACTTAACCCCATTATTAAAACTAAGCAAAGCAATTCTAGAAAAAACAGATTACAATGTTTACTATGATTTAGATTCATCATATAAACAAAAAGGAGAATTTATTATAAAACAAAAACAAGGAAAATTAATTATTACAAAAAATAATCTTAGAGTGAATGTTTCAGAGCAAGAGTTTACATTATTCAGGGTTAAAAACAACATTCCATTTCAAGGCACAGATTTTGACAAAGAAATGGTTTTGAATGTTTCTTCAGACTTTATATCATTGACAAAAGGCTGTTTTCCAGGGCAAGAAATTGTTGCTAGAGTTTCAAATCTAGCAAAGCCACCAAGAAGATTATCTCAAGGCTCAGATAAAGAAAATTTGACTTCTAGGGTTTACGATCAAGAAACAAATAAATATATTGGTTTTACTTTTTTAGTTAACTCTGCTTCTAACTCCATTTAATATGTCTATTATCATGTCAGCAGCAATATAAGGATGCCAAAAGTTCATGAAATATGTCGGCTCAATTTCAATGACTATTTTATCTTTAAAAGGCTGTAATTTTCTATAAGGCCCATGTGCTAATTTTCCAGAAAAGGCATGTTCTATTGTTACATGAGGGGTAGGAGCATTATTAACAGCATTCCTTACTGCCTCTATAAAATTCTGTGGAGTAAGGCTATTCTTTATCCTCTTCAAGGCTATATTATCAGCATACTGATTTACTTTTAAAAGATCTTTTTCTATATCTTCCCTAAATTCATCGCTTATCTTGTCTAATTCAATAGTCTTGTATATTCTTAATATGTTTAAAACAACCCTTCTTGTTTCAAAAACAACAGATTCCTTATAATCCTTTTGAACACTCTTAAAGAATTTTTCATATTTTTTATTTAAATCTATTATAACCTCATCCATTGTTTTTCTATCAACACCCTTTCCATCAAATGTTATTACATCCATTATGCTTGGAAATGTCTTTATTCTGTTGTAAGCCCTATGAATAAAAACTATTTCGTTGCTTTTTCCCACTTCCTCCCAAAACTTTTGGTATATTTTAAGCCTATTCTCATAATCATTTGCATCTTTAGCAACCCAAGCATATTTTTTTCTATATTCAAACAAATCTTCTTCATAATTTTGATTTTCTGGATAGGCCTTTAATGCGCTTTTTAAAGGCGGAATATCTCGATTGAAGTCTATCCCCCAGACCCTTTTCCTTGGCATATTGCTTATTATAAGAGTCCCACCTGTTTTTTTCCAGCATAAGCTTGCAACAGTATCAGAATTATCATCCCTAGAATTAACTGTTTCTAAAGCCGGCCCGGAATGTATTGCAACTACAGCCAAATCACTATCGCCTTTTTTATAAACGCTAAAACCCTTGTAAAACTTGCAATCCATAACCTTTTAAAAAATACCTTATTTAATAATCTTACCTATGGAATTCAAGCACGAATTTTTACAAAGATATAGTAAGCTCACAGACATAGACGAATTCATAAAAATATGTCATATCCCTTTAAGAAAATCCCTAAGAGTAAATACTTTAAAAACTTCAATAGATGAAGTTAAAAAAAGATTTGATCTAACCCAAGTTCCATGGTGCAAAGAAGGTTTTTTTATTAAAGGCTATGCAATAGGAAACACAAAAGAGCATTTTCTTGGCTATATCTATATACAAGAAGCAGCTTCTATGATCCCGCCAATAGTCCTTGAACCAAAAAAACATGAGGTTATATTAGATATGTGCTCATCTCCAGGAAGCAAAACAACCCAAATAGCAGCAATGATGGAAAACAAAGGAATTATAGTTGCAAATGAAAATTCTTATCAAAGAATAAAACCCTTAGAGATGAATCTTGAAAGGCTTGGAATTTTCAACACAGTCATAACTTTAATGAATGGCTCATGGTTTAAGCAAGGCTTTGATAAAATCTTAGTTGATGCCCCTTGCTCTGGCATGGGAGCTATAAGAAAAAGCCCTTCAACACCCTTAATGTGGAATCCAAATTTCATAAAAAAACTTTCTAGGACTCAAAAAAGATTATTAGAAACAGCTTTTAATTGCCTAAAAGAAAAAGGGACTTTAGTCTATTCAACTTGTACATTAGAGCCAGAAGAAAATGAAGAGGTTGTAGACTATATACTTGAAAAATATCCCAATGCAAAACTAGAAAAAATAAATTTAAAAATTAAAAAATCAGAGCCAGTCTTGAAATTTAACAACAAGGAATATCATAAAGAGATAGAAAATTGCCTAAGAATCTTCCCTCAAGACAATGATACAGAAGGATTTTTCGTTGCCAAAATAACGAAAAGAATTTAATCTAAAGATATACTAAATTCTGATGCAGGATATATTAAATCAGGTCCTTAAAGAAATAAAGCCGAGCAAGAAAGAACAAGAAGCTGTGAATAAAATAGTTAAAGAAGTCTTGTCAAAAATAAAGATAAAGGGAGCTAAAGCAGTTCTTGGTGGCAGCGGGGCTAAAGGCACTTGGCTCAAAAATTCCTATGACATAGACATATATGTAAAATTTAATTATAACAATTTCAAGGAAAAAAACATTTCAAGCATTCTAGAATTAAATTTAAAAAAACATTTCAACATAGAAAAACTACATGGAAGCAGGGATTATTTCCAGGTTAAAAAACAAGGATTCACAATAGAGATAGTTCCAATTCTTGAAATTAAAAAAGCAGATCAAGCAAAAAATATAACCGATATCAGCCAGTTGCATGTTGAATGGGTGAGAAATAATAGCAATGATAAATTAAGGGACAATATAAGACTTGCAAAAGCATTCTGCAAGGCCCAAAATTGTTATGGTGCAGAATCTTACATAAAAGGATTTTCAGGTTACTCATTAGAAATATTAACAATAAAATATAAAACATTTAATAATTTACTAAAAAACATAGTCAATTGGAAGCAAAAGGAAATAATTGGAAATAAAGACTTTTATAAAAAATTAAACATTTCAAAAAAGCAAAGCCCCTTAATATTAATAGACCCAGTCCAGGATTCAAGAAATGCAACAGCAGCCTTGTCAGAAGATAAATACAATATTTTAAAAGGAGCAGCAAGAAAATTTATCAAGAATCCAAATAAGTCGTTCTTTGAAAAGAAAAAGTTCAACATTGAAGAATTAAAAAAAACATCAAATAAAATTATAATACTTGATGTTATACCATTAAGAAAAAAAGAGGATGTAGCAGGAGCAAAACTAGTAAAATGCCTAGAATATATAAAAAAACAGCTTGAATTTAATGATTTCAAGATAAAAGATCATGGATTTAACTGGGATAAAAATGCAGTATTTTATTTTATAATGGAAAAAGATAATTTAGAGACCACAAAAAAACATTATGGGCCTCCAATAAAAGAGACATTAAGATTAGAACATTTCAAAGAAAAATGGAAAGGCCATAAATTCTTTAAAGAAAGAAACAAAGTTTATACCATAGTTAATAGAAAATTTACAAAATCAAGTGCCTTTCTCAAGGATTTCATTAAAAAAGACCAAAACATAAAGTCAATGGTATACTCAATAAAACTCAGATAATCTTTTAAATTATAATGCCTTTCTAGCATTATGATAGACTTTGATGATTTAATCCATAATTTCTTGAAGCGAGAGTTAAATGAAAAAAAAATAGGCAAGTATTATCCTTCAGAATGCGGCAATTGTATCAGAAAAAGCTGGTATAGCTATAAAACTCCAAAAGAAACAGACAAAGACTTGATAAAAATATTCCAAGCCGGAAATCTTATTCATGAGTTCATAGTTGATGTTCTAAAATCAGAAAAAAATCCAGAAATTACTTTGATTGGCTCTGAGGTTCCATTCAAGATAGAATTAGATGAATTGATTGTTTCTGGCAGGATTGACAATATTATCAAGGTAGAATTAGACAACAAGATATTTCTGGTTGAGGTAAAGTCAGCTTCAAGTATAAATTTTGTTGATGTCCCTAGCGAAAGCCATGTCATGCAGCTGCAGCTTTATATGCACCAGCAAAACATTTATGACGGTTTAATCCTTTACATAGAAAAAAACACATTAAAAACAAAAGTCTTTGAAGTAAAATATTCATTTAATATTATTGAAGAGGCATTAAATAGGTTTAAAGCCCTTCATAGATATCTTGTTCTAGATGAATTGCCAGATCCAGAAGCCAGAATAGAAAGAGACATGAACTGGCAATGTAAAAACTGCAGCTATAAAGAAGAATGCTATAAAGCAACCCCAAAAAACATTCTGCCTTAAAAATAAAAATATTTTACGGGTTTTACATAAGAATTTTCGATAATTTCTTAGTTAATTTAATTAAGGATAAGACATTTATTGAATAAATGAAAATAATCCTTCAAGATATTTGTTGGAAAAGTAAGGTTATACAAAAAAGATATACATTAAGCATTTCGATAAATAAATTAATTGCTTCTAATGCTAATCTAGAAAGAGGCAAAATTTTATATTCTTATCTAGCTAAAGATAAAAATAAAAGGGCCATTATTGTAACATATTTAGATAGTAAGAAAATGTAATTCTTAGAGGACGTTTTAGCACCCATGAAAAAGTACGTTATAATTATTTAAATAAAATTATCCTCGCTAGACAATGACTAAAGGTATAGAAGTTGAATGTAGAAAATGCCAAAATAAATTTTGGTTGGATATCAAATTAAATTTTGGCGCAAGAAAACACAAAAATGACCAAAATTTACTTAATTGTTTCTTAGATTGCATAAAATTCTATTTTAAATGTCCATATTGCAAGGAAAATAAAATCGTTGAAGTAGAGTTCTTTGTGAATGGACAGTCAGAAGCAAAAATAATCGTAGAAAACCCAGATTATATTGGATAAAAAGAAAGATTTATATATGGTATTACATACCATAATGAGGTGTTTAATGGCGGTATTGCTATTTTATAAAAAAGATATTACAGATGAAGGAGATATTATTGAACGCAAGCTATGGAAGGTAGATAAAAGCAAGGATTTTCCAGAAGGAATAAAGTACTCTTTTGTCTATATTTGCAACAACAAAAGAACGCTTGGATATGATAATGAAAGGGCAAAAGGACACCATAAACATTATTTTGATAAAGAAATAAAATATGAGTTCGTAAACATTAAAAAATTATTCCAAGATTTTGAAAAAGATCTTGAAGTTGTGAGGAAGATGATATATGGCAATAAAGAAAATTAAAATAACTGTAAGCTCTCTCAAAGAATCCTTTGAAGAAGATAGAAAGTTCTTTGCAGATATAGATAATGGAATATTTAAAAAATATACACCAGAGATAAATTTTGAAAGTTTTAAAACATATAAAAAATTCTTAACTCCAAAAAGATTAGAACTATTAAAGGTTATAAAGTTAAGAAAACCAAAAAACATAAAGGAATTATCAGAAATTACTAAAAGGGATTTTAAAAATATTTATGAAGATGTTAAAATACTAGAAACCCTTGATCTTTTAAAGCTTAAGAAAAGCGATTCAGGACTAAAACCTATAGTTAACTATGATGAAATAAACATGAACATCAAGATCCCCCTTCAAGCCAAATTCAACTAAATTATCTTCTTTATAGTGGTAACAAAATAGAAAGCTTTATATATTAGCAAATTTACTAAAAATAAAGATAAAAATGCCACAATCTCAAGTTCAAGAGGAAAATGAAATATTAATCCCAGTAAGCTCTTATCTAATAGGAAGAGAATTTGAACATTTAGGTAATAACGGCAAATATCTGGCCTTAAAAGAACTAGTAGATCAAGGATTTAGACCAGTTTACATGCCTCAATTAGCAGATTCAAGAATAAATGGCAGTCTTCCATGGAACAGGTTTTACCATGCCCCTAGCATAATAGCAACTGGCAAAATAAACAATGAACCAATGGTTGTATTTTCTCATAAAGACAATTACTTTTCCAATCCAGAAAACATAAAGGCTTCAGTAGGTAAAGAATTGGTAAATTATGCAGGAATAATACCTAAAAATGAATTTGAAAGCATGGTTTATCAAGATCAAATGACAGATCAACAAGGAAACAGGTTAGTTTATGTTCTAAAAGGAGAAGAATATCAAAGGTTTAGGGATTCTAAATCAGGTGTAATAAAAGTTAAAGATGCTTTAGAACACCCCCAAGTAATTCCATTTTTGGGAGGAGAAGAAAGGGCAAAAAGATATTTAGCAAGGCATGAAGAGGTATTTGGAGATCAAATAGGCATCTGGCGTTCAGATGATTTATCGGATGAGCCTTTAGCACGTGTTTTGTACCTTGGCAACAACTACAACTACAGCCTTTATGGCAACAACATCCTTTACAGCAACGCTCGTTTCGTCGGGGTACGTGACGCCGAAGGCGCGCAAAAAATTTTAAGGCCTAGCTTGGAACAAATATTAAATATTTTAGAACAGGCTAAAGAAGAAGCCAGATCAAAATTAATAAATTTATACAAATAATTTCTATATCCCATGGAAAAAATAATTAGAAGCCTTAGAAATTTTGATTCTGACATAGAAAGAGAAGGATTAAATTTAAATGAAAGGTTTTGCTTTTATAGTGGAATAATTTCTGGTGCATTAATTCCGGTTATTGCAACCAGATCTATCATGCCAAGAAGTTTTGGATCCGAAGGAATTTTACAAGAAGCAACATTGCTAGGATTGTCAGCTATTGTTTCATTGCCATTTTCTGCTTATGGAACTCTGGCTGGGGCATGTTTTGGTTCATATGCAGCAAATAAAATAAAAAATAAAAGAATAGAGGAAGAAAGAAGCTCAGAACAAGCAATAGAATTAAGATCATTAATTGAAGAATAGCAAGTTTTAATTTAGAATAGAAATGGCAAAAATAGATTATAATGAAGAGATTTTTGAAAGAGAATTAGAGGAATTTCGTCTAAGATCTATTGAAAATGTAGAAAAATTAGTAAAAATGCCTGGTACTCCATCAGGTATAGGAAGACATTTTAACTATTTATATTTTCAACCACCCTACCCAGTCCATGTAAAGGATAGATTAATCATGGAATTTATAAATAATTTTGGTTCACATTTACCTCGTTTTAAAGGAAGAGGTTATAGAGAAAGAGAACAATACAAAAAACTCCAAAAAGATTTAGATGAAATCATTGAAGAACTGAATATACCAAAAAAGATGCTAGAAAGAGATAAAATTACTGGTGATATTTTTGCTAAATTATACATTGAAATGAGAAAAAAGGGTTATGAAAGGTATGAGCTTATAAGATAAAATGACAATTGAAAAATATAAAGGCAAAGTATGGGGTATCCCTGCTGTAAAATATGAATTTATTGAACAAGATTATGATATGGTACAAAATAAAGAAGCAGTTATTGAACTCCTTGAATGGCATAAAGAAAGAATAGATTCTAATGTAGGAGATTGCACACATTTAATTAGATTTGATTCAAATGGAAATAAAGATCAAGATATAATTTATATAAATAATCCAAATGAAAGAAAAGCCAGATTAGAAATCTTAATAGCCAGCTCCAGCGGAGTTTCCTTTTTTAGTCCAAAATATAATCAACGTAATATGGCTTTAGTAGATTTTTTAGATATTAAATTACTAAAGAAAGAAGCATAAAATTATTTTGCATATGGCCAGTCCTCAACTCAAGAACCGCAATCTTTATAAATATCAGCCCATTACTTAAATAAACTGATTCTGGAGAAAAATATAAATGGAAGATATAAAAAAAACAGGCACTACAACTCTAGGCATTCTATGTAAAGACGGCGTTGTACTTGCAGCCGATAGAAGAGCGACAGCTGGAAATATAATAATGAGTAAAAGATTTAGAAAAATAATACAGATAGATGATAATGTTGCTATTACAGTTGCAGGAAGTGTTTCTGATGTTCAGATGCTTGTAAAAATAATTAAAGCCCAGATAAGGCTTAATTCATTAAGAAGAGGCGGCAAAGAATTAACAATAAGAGAGGTAGCAAATTTATTAGGAAATCTTGTTTATAATGCTATAAGAACCCCTGCAATGATACCAAGTATTACTGGTTTTTTAGTGGCCGGTAAAGATCAAGATGGTTTCCATCTTTATACTTTGGGTGTTGGCGGGGATGTGATTGAAGAAGATGATTATGCTGTAGATGGTTCAGGAATGTTATTTGCATTAGGAGTTCTTGAATCTTCATACAAAAAGAATATGTCAATAAACGATGGAGTAAAACTTGCAGCAGAATCAATAAGCGCTTCTATACAAAGGGATAATGCTTCTGGCAATGGCATTAATGTTTTAACAATAACAAAAGATGGCGTAAAGATGATAATTGAGAAAGAACTTGATACAAGAATTACATTATAGATATAGTTCTAAACTAAATAGGTAAAAATGGCTTCAATACTAGAAGAAGTACACAAGAATATTCCGAAGACTGCAGAAATTAGTGATTCTGTATTTGAAGGAGCAAATATTGTTTTATATACAAAAAACAAGGATTTCTTCTTCAACAGCAACGGAGTCATAAAAGACATAGTCGATAGTATAAAAAAAAGAGTCGAGTTAAGGCCAGATCCTAGCTTGACTATGGATATGGAAGAAGCAGAGAAAAAAATAAAAAAAATAATCCCAGAAGAAGCAAACATATCAAATGTTATTTTTGATACCCAAAGATCTATTGTTATTATAGAAGCTGAAAAGCCTGGACTTGCCATTGGAAAACAAGGAGATATTTTAAGAGAAATAAGAAAAGAAACACTATGGATTCCATTCATAAGAAGAACCCCTGCAATCAGATCAAAATTAATTGAAAACATTCGTCAAGTTCTATATGAAAATTCAGATTTTAGAAGAAAATTTTTGCATCAAGTAGGCAAAAGAATCTATGACGGCTGGAAGCGGGGAAAAAAAGATGAATGGGTTAGAATTTCAATTCTTGGTGGCGGCAGACAAGTTGGAAGGAGTTGTTTTTTATTACAAACTCAAGAATCAAGGGTCTTGCTTGACTGTGGGATTAATCCATCAAAGACATTAAGCGATCACGATGCTTTTCCCCATTTAGATGCCCCAGAATTTAATCTAAGCGAGCTGGATGCAATTGTTTTATCGCATAGCCACATAGATCATTGTAGTACAATTCCTTACCTATATAAAATGGGCTATACTGGGCCGGTATATTGCACAGAACCAACAAGAGACCTTGCCGCTTTGCTTTGTCTTGATATGATAAGTATTTCTACAAAAGAAGGTCAAGAGCCTTTGTATACATCTACAGATGTAAAAAATTTTGTAAATCACACAATAACTTTGGATTATGAAGAAGTTACAGATATAACCCCAGATGTAAGAATTACTTTGTATAATGCCGGCCATCATCTTGGCTCTTCTTTAGTTCATATGCACATTGGAAATGGCTTGCATAATTTAATTTACACAGGAGACTTTAACTATGAAACCTCTAATTTATTGGCTTCTGCAATTACAAGATTTCCAAGGCTCGAAACTGTGATGATGGAAAGTACTTATGGATCTAGAGAAGATCTATTGCCATCTAGAAGAGAAGCAGAAGAAAGATTGTTCCATATAATAAATGAAACAGTAAAAAGAAATGGAAAAATATTGCTCCCTGTTTTAGGCGTAGGAAGATCCCAAGAAGTAATGGTTATATTAGAAATGGCTATGAGGCAAGGTTTAATTCCAAAAATTCCAATTTATCTTCAAGGAATGTTATGGGATGTAACAGCAATTCATACAGCATATCCAGACTTTTTCAATGCAAGAATAAAAAGAAGCATTTTCCATAAAGATACCAATCCATTTTTATCTGATATTTTTAAAAGAATTGTAAGCAAGAAAGAGCAGCAAGAAGTTATTGATTCAGGAGAAAGCTGCATAATAATGGCAACATCTGGAATGATGGTTGGCGGTGCTTCTGTTGAATATTTCAAGCAGCTTGCAGAAAATCCAAAGCATACATTGGTTTTTACATGTTATCAGCCAGAAGGATCATTAGGAAGAAGACTGCTTAATGGAGATAAAGAAATTAATTTTGGAAGCAATGAAAAGCCAGACATGGTTTATACTAAATTAGATGTCTTTAAACTAGATGGAATTTCAGAGCACAGTTCTAGAAAGCAGTTGATGACCTTTGTCAAGCATCTTGATCCAAAGCCAAGAAAAATAATTTTAGTTCATGGCGAGGCATCAAAATGCATCGATCTAGCCTCATCTATACATAAATTCTTCAGAATAGAAACTGTAACACCAAGAAACCTAGAGGTAATAAGGCTTAGATAATTTATAATCTTAATCACATAAATTTATATAAATAGTACAAACACATTATTAATTATGAATCTTTTTAGTTTTTCTAAGAATCCAAAAAAAATTAGTAAAGCTGAAGAAAAACCTATACCTGATTATAAGAAATATATGATTACTTCATCAGCTTCAGATTATGTTAGTAGCCTAGGTAAGAATTTATCAGATTATCAGTTAGAGGGAATCTATGGAAATAATTTAGAAGATTTTATTCATAGAGCCGAAAATAGAAAGGCTATAGCTGTAGTTGATTTTAGGCCCGCTTATGAGGTATTTTATGCTAATAGCGTTTTGAGATATTTTGGAACAGCTTTAATACCCAAGAATAAATTATAAAGTATTTATAAAAACAAAGCAAAAACTTTTAAATCTATTTTTCCATTTAGGTTTATGATAAGCCGTCTATGCCATATTTGTCAAGGCAGCTATGAAAACAAGGGCAATAGAATAGTCTGCACTAATTGTAGCTATATCTACCTGCCGGCAAAGGAGACAGATTTCATGATTAATGTCTATGATGTTAAGGAAAAAATAGATAAAAATGAAGATTTTATCTTGTTAGATGTCCGAGAACCATTTGAATTATCAATTTCAAAAATAAACAACGCTATTTTAATTCCATTGTCAAAAATTCCAAAAAACCTAGATAAATTAGACAGAACAAAAGATATAATTGCATTTTGCAGGTCAGGCGAAAGATCACATCATGCAGCAAGATTTTTGATCCAAAAAGGCTTTAATGCAAAAAATATGGACGGCGGCATAAATATGTGGGCAACCTTAGTAGATAATAATTTGTTGACTTATTAATAGTAGAAATATTCTATAGATAAGATATTTTAATTATGCTTAATATGATAACCTTCAAAGAAATTCCAGATAAATCATCAGACATAAAGAAAATATTGCATCCAATAGTAAAAGAATGGTTCTTTAATAAGTTTGAAGACTTTTCCCTTCCACAATTATACGGAATCCTGGAAGTCCATTCAAGAAATAACATTTTAGTAAGTGCTTCGACTGGAAGTGGCAAGACGCTCTTAAGTTTTTTATCAATCTTAAATGAATTAATTGATTCAAGTGAAAAAGGAATTCTTGAAGATAAAATTTATTGCGTTTATATTTCTCCATTGAAAGCATTGTCTAATGACATAAGCATTAACTTGCTGGAGCCATTAAAGGAAATGGAGGAAATTGCAAAGAAAAAATTTGGAATTAGAATAGCAGTAAGAACAGGAGATACAACCCAGGCAGAAAAACAGAAAATGTTGCAAGAAATACCGCATATATTGATAACAACCCCAGAATCCCTAGGAATATTGCTTGCTTCCCCAAAATTCAAAGAAAATCTAAAAAAAGTCGACTATTGCATTATTGATGAACTACATGCATTGGCTGAAAACAAAAGAGGAACTCACTTGTCTTTAAGCTTGGAAGTTTTACAGAATTTGTCTCCAGGAATGTGCAGAATTGGATTGTCAGCTACTATCGCTCCATTAGAAGAAGTTGCTAAGTTCTTGGTTGGCTATGAAAATTCAAAGCCAAGAGATTGCAAGATAGTTGAAATATCATTTTTAAAAGAACTAGACGTAAAAGTTTTAAGTCCTGTTCCAGACTTGGCAGATTCAAGCCATTCTTTAATGCATAAAGAAATGTATAAATTAATCCATGATTTAGTCCAAGAGAATAGAACAACCCTGATATTCACAAATACAAGATCAGCAACAGAACGAGTTGTTCATTATTTAAAAGAAAAATTTCCAAAAGATTATACAGAAAACATCGGAGCCCATCATGGTTCTTTGTCAAGAGAGCATAGGTTAGATCTAGAAAAAAGAATGCGGGAAGGAAAGTTAAAAGTGGTTGTCTCCTCAACTTCTTTAGAGTTAGGAATAGACATTGGCTACATAGACTTAGTAATCTTGCTTGGCTCTCCAAAATCTGTTGCAAGATGCAAGCAAAGGCTTGGAAGAGCCGGCCATAAACTTCATGATAAAATAAAAGGAAGAATTATTGTTCTTGACAGGGATGATTTAGTTGAATGTAGTTTAATATTAAAAGATGTTATCGAGCATAAAATTGACAAGATTCATATCCCAAAAAATCCATTGGATGTTTTAGCTCAGCAAATTTATGGCATAGCAATCTCTTCAAGAATTCACATAGATGATCTCTATAGTCTAATAAAAAAAAGCTATTCATATAAAGACCTTGAAAAGAAAGACTTCAATTCAGTAATAAGTTATCTTTCAGGAGACTATAGTTCTTTAGAAGAAAGAAACGTATATGCAAAAATCTGGTATGACAAAGAAACAGGAATTATAGGAAAAAAAGGCAAATTAGCCCGAGTCTTATACATGACAAACATAGGAACAATTCCAGATGAAACCTTTGTTCAAGTTAAAATTCAAGATCAAGTGATTGGAAAGATCGATGAAGGTTTTCTTGAAAGATTAAAGAAAAATGATATTTTTGTTCTTGGGGGCAATACTTATAAGTTCTTGTATTCTCGAGGCATGACCGCCCAAGTTTCTTCCAGTATAGACAGGCCCCCAACAGTCCCATCTTGGTTCTCTGAAGTTCTGCCCTTAAGTTTTGATCTTTCTCTAGAAATACAAAAATTTAGAAAGTTAATGGAGCAAAGATTAAAAGACAAGCAGAACAAAAAAGAAATTCTAGAATTTATAAATAAATATCTTTACTTGGATAAAAATGCAGCAGAAGCAATCTATAATTATTTCAATGAACAATTTCTTTATAAGGAAATCCCGCATTCAAATAAGATTATAGTTGAGCATTATTACGATTATGATAAAGAATTAAGATATGTTGTTTTTCATGCATTATTTGGCAGAAGAGTCAATGATGTTTTATCTAGAGCCTTGGCATTTGCAATTTCAAGGCTCGAACATAAGGATGTAGAAATCGGAGTAGATGATAATGGCTTCTACATAAGTTATGACAAAAAATTAAATGTCATGAAGGCATTTAATATGATAAAAAGCAATGAATTAAAAAAAGTAATGGATCTTGCAATAGATCAGACAGAAATCCTAAGAAGAAGGTTCAGGCATTGCGCAGCAAGATCTTTAATGATCTTAAGAACATATAAAGGAAGAACTAAAAGAGTCGGCAGACAACAAGTTTCTTCATCAATTCTATTGAATGCTGTTAAAAGAATATCAATAGATTTTCCAATTCTAAAAGAAGCCAGGCGAGAAGTTCTCGAAGATTTAATGGATATTGACAATTCAATTTTGATTCTAAAAAACATTGAAGAAGGAAAAATAAAAATAAAAGAAATATCAACAGATATTCCAACACCATTTGCATTCAACTTGGTTTTGCAAGGCCATCTTGATGTCTTAAAGGTTGATGATAAAGTTGAATTCTTGAGAAGGATGCATAAACTAGTTCTGGCAAAGATTTCTATTAAAAAATAGCTTAAGAATTTGCTTTTACGAAGTCATAAGTCTCTTGAAAAACTTTCTCAGATGCATAAACTAAAAAAACATGCTGCAATAGATCTATGTAAGTTATTTTCTTTTTTTTAGATCCAATATTATCATATATATACATTGCATTGCTCTTTGGCAGGGTATAATCATCTGCGCTTTGCATTATCAACACTGGCTTGTTAACATTTTTTAATTCATTTTGAGAAACTTTCATAACTTTAAATGCCTCTTTTACAGACTTCAATGGCAATACATCATAAGCGTAAGCCCTGTCATAAGTTGTTTTCCCATCAACTTTGGGAGACCATTTTTTTTGAAATAATTTTATACTTCTCAATATTGCAAAAACCATCTTGGTAAATCTCCCCCCTTTAATATAAATTGGGGTTGCCATCAAAACAATTCCTTTGATTTTATCGCTTTTATTTGACATGTTTATTGCATAATTTCCGCCAAGAGAATTTCCAACTAAAAAAATTTTATCGCAATTTTCTTCTATGACCTTAAGCTGATTATTCAAAAAATCCTGCCATTGATACCATTTTATCATTGTCATTCTTTCAGGGCTTGTGCCATGCCCAGGCATTAAAGGGCAGTAACAAGTTATGTTTTTCTTAGCTAGCTTTTTAGCAAGCTTTCTAAATTCAGCTGGAGAAGAAGAAAAACCATGAAGCATTAAAACACCAATTTTTCCTCTTTTGTAGAAAAAACCCTCTGCCCCCTTTCTTATTTCTCCAGGCCCTTTAATCCTCCTTTTAATGATAAATAATTTTATCCTTGTATAGAAATTCAGTAATAAGTATAACCCAAAAAAATATTCTAGCATCAAAAATACTCTTACATTAGATATTTAAATTTAATTATTTTCTAGGGATTATGAACATTTTACTTAAAGACCTTGCTTTGTACCTAAAAAAAGAAAAAGCCTTGGTAATTTCAGATATTCATCTTGGATTTGAAGAATCATTGAATAAGCAAGGCATACTTGTTCCTAGATTCCAGTATGAAGAAACCATACAAAGACTGAAAAAAATTTTTAAAGATTTGGAAATAAATGAAATCATAGTAAATGGGGATTTTAAGCATGAATTTGGTCAAATAAGCAGAACAGAATGGAAAGACTCATTGAACATGATTGATTTCTTGCTTGAAAATTGCAAAAAATTAACAATAATAAAAGGAAATCATGATAAGATAATTGATCCTATAGCAATAAGAAGAAACTTAAAGACAGTTCTCGGATACAAACTTAATGATTCTTATATATGTCATGGAGATTTTATTCCTAATGATTTTGAGTTTCATGAAGCAAAAAATATCATCATTGGCCATGAACATCCGGCAATATCATTAAGAAAATCCGGCAGAGCAGAAACATACAAATGTTTTTTAATAGGCAAGTGGAAAAGAAAAAATCTTTATGTAATGCCATCATTTAATCTTGTTGTTGAAGGCACAAATATATTAAAAGAAAAATTACTAAGCCCATTTTTAAAGCAAGACCTGAAAAACTTTAATGTCTTTATTGTTGAAGACAAGATCTATGACTTTGGAAAACTAAAAGATATCTAACCTTTTTTCCATTCACCCATCTTTTTTCCATTCAGATAATTATCAAGCATCTCCAATTCTTCATAAATTCCAGCGATTAAATCATAATTTTTAGCATCTTCTAATTTAACCCAGGCATAATCCTGCATGTCTTTGCATAGTTTAATCTCCCCATCTTTATAATCAGCATATAAGCTTATTATGAAAACAGGAATATTATCTGGTCTTATAAAAGTTAAATTTGTTAAATATCTAATATTTTCAATTTCTAAATTTGTTTCCTCTTTTATCTCTCTTCTTAAAACATCTTCACAAACATTATACCAATGATCAATTGTATCTTTTTTTCTATTGCTATAATCTGAAACTTCTAGTTTTCCACCAGGAATTGTCCACATGTTTGGGAATGCCTTTTCATGGCTAGCTCTTTTTGTTATAAGGTATTTTCCATCTTTAACAATTATCCCAGTAATAACAACATAATGTGCCTTGTCAAGATCCATCAATGTAATAACCTTAGCTTTATTAAAAACTTTTCGATGAAAACCGAAAGTCTTCCGAAAAATTAGCCAAGATAAATATTAAGCAGAATAAACAACTTTATTTATGTTCAATCTCTTTGAAGTTAAAGATAAGAGTAATAGAATAATATATCTTACAAAAGAAAGATGGAAGCATATTATTATAAGGCATCCAGAAATAATAAACAATATTGAAAGCTTAAAAGAAGCCCTAATTAACCCAACCATAATAAGAATTTATAATTTCGATAATAATATTGCCAATTATTATAAATACTTTAAAGACAGAAAAAAAGACAAGAGATATTTATTGGTAATAGTTAAATATTTAAATGGAAAAGGGTTTATAATAACATCCTATTTTATTGGATATATAAAATGAAACTATATTATGATGAGGAAGGAGATTTTTTGGAGATCTCTATAGGAAAACCCACAAAATGCCATGCAGAAGAGATCGAACCAGGAGTTTTTATCAGAATTGATGAAAACACTAAAGAAATAAAAAGCGTTGGAATTCTGAATTTTAAAAAAAGAACAGGCAAGATTGGAGAAGTTAGTGTTGATCTGCCAGAAGAAATTAGATTAATTTCTTAGACCCTTTATTTATATCTCCTTATTATATCCATAAGCTTTCTCGCATCAATCTTTCCCCTATATTTTTGCATCAATATACCCATTATTGCATTGTCACTCAATTCTTTTTTTTCCTTTACTAGTTTTTTAACCTCATCTTCAATTTCTGCAGCAGAAAAAATCCTGTATTTTCCATAATCAATTCTTTTTCCTTGCGCTTTTTCTAAGAAAATATCAAAAACAGCTTCCTTAGCAATCTCTTTTTTATCATAATAGCTTAAAACTTCTTCAAATTCTTCTTTCTTAAATTTAGCTTTTAATTTAAACCTCGCTTCAATTTCTTTTTCCATCTCAACTAAGACATGACTTAAATAATCAACATCAATGTTTTTGAATTTATGAATGAAATAATCAACATCAATGTTTTTCCTTATTATCTCATTTGCTAATTGCGGATTTATATTATATCTGCTTTCTAAATTCAAAACCCTTTCAGAAATTAACTCAGGCATTTTTATTGTTTTTATCATGTCTTCAGTTACCATGATAACAGGATGATCTGTTTCAACATATAATCTTGCAGCCCCAGGCATTGGTCTTAAATAAGAAGTAGTATTGTCTATGTTTGCCTTTCTTACATGGCTTTCCAGTTTTTTTCCAGTTTTTACTTCATTTAATTGCCTTTCAGCTTCCTTTCTTATGATTTCTGGAATTGCCCTTAAATCTTGAACTCCCTTTATTTCTATTCTAGGATGCCCTTTGATACTTATGTTTAAATCCTGCCTTATAGTTCCTATTCCAGGTTTTATCTTTCCAGTTGACTTTAAAACCATACCAATATACTGAGCTACCTCTTTTGCTTGTTCAGGATCATTCATATTTGGCCCAGTAGAAATTTCAATCAAAGGAAATCCAAGCCTGTCTAGTCTATAAACAACATATTCCTTTGTTTCATTTATCTTTCTTGCAGCATCTTCTTCAATGGCAATATTATCTATGTTCACAATTCCTGTTCTAGTTTTTACCTTGCCATTCATTGCTAAAATTCCAGTTCTTTGAAATGAACTTGTATTTGAAAAGTCTAAAACCTGTTTTCTCATTATTTGCAAAACATCAACTACCTTTGCATTCAACATTAAAGAAACCTGCAATGCAGTCATTAAAGCATTATTATCAATCTCCATTATAGGTTCTTCATCAGCTTCTATCAAACAAGAGCTTTCTTCCGGCATTTCATATATTGCATATTTATTTTTTTCAAGTTCATATTCAGCAACAATGTCTTTTTCTCCCAATTCACTTGAAACAGTTCTAAGCTTTCTTATAAGCTTAAACTCAGCATCTTTCCCGCTCAAGTTACTAGGGCATCTACAAAATAGCTTTCCAGAATTTACTTGAACATGCAATTCAATTCCAATTTTTAAGCCTAAATCATTAAAATTCATCTTCTATGTAATGCCTTTCCTTTAATCTTTGATTTATCTCTCCCTTTAAATTTTCAGTCATTAATTCCCTAACTTTTGTTTTTTTATTCTTCAATAGCCAAGCCAGTTTTATGAATGCTGTTTCAGAAGTCATGTCATTTCCAGGAATTACCCCAGAATCAAGTAAAATTTTTTGAGGTGAATATACATTCATGTTTACTCTTCCAAAAACACATTGAGAAGTCATAACCACAGGAATTTTTTTTGCCAGTTTTTTAACAACATCAACTATTTTTTGATTGTTTTTCCCCCCTGGTATATGTCCCAAGCCAGTCCCTTCTATTATCAAACCCTTGTAGTCCTTATAAAACTCAAACTGTTTTTCGCTCATGTTTGTATGTGTTCTTATTATTGCTACCTTTTCTTCCATGTCAGGATATATCTTTAGTTTTTTGCTTTTGTCTTTTTTATTGTAATGCTTGAAAAAATCTATCTTTTTGTTTTCAGGATTTACAAGTGCAATTGCATCATCATTTATTGCCTTGAATGCATCCCTTCTAGAAGTGTGCATCTTTCTTGTTTTTAATCCAGGCAATATCAAGCAGTTTTTATCGTTTAAATTTTCATGCATGCATATACATATGCCAGAAAAATCTGTTTTCGTAATAAAAATAGCTGCAGACAATAAATTCAAAAAGGCATCAGAACTTCCTCGATCACTAGACCTTTGAGCTCCAACTAAGATAACTGGAATTCCTAAGTCTTCTAATATAAAAGACAAAGCTGCAGATGTATAATGCATAGTATCTGTGCCATGCCCAATTATTATCCCATCAACCCCAGATCTTATTTCTTTTTCAATCTCCTTGGCAATAATTTTGTAATCCCCAAATCTTAAGTCTTCACTAGCAATATTGCTTAATAATCTGCTTTTAATATTGGCTATTTCTTGCAGTTCAGGAAACATTTCAATTAATTCTTCAGGGGTTATTGCAGGCATTACTGCCCCAGTGCTATAGTCTATTCTGCTGCTTATTGTCCCTCCAGTATGCAGCAAAGAAATAACTGGTAAATTTTTTTTGCTTTTAATTTCAACTTTTTCTTTTTTCACAGTTTCTTTTTTCATATTTAAAACATTTATTTTTTTAATGTTTTTTCTATTGATTCCAATATTATATCCATTTTCCAGTTTAAGGAATAAGGTCTTGTTGTTAGAATTAGGCATTATTATCCCGCTAAGTTCTTGATCTTTTGTAATGACTTTTGCAAAATCACCAGTTTTCATCAGTTTAAAATTCAAGTCCTAGTATAAAAAATTTGTTAAAAATAGTAAATCTATATTCTCAAAGATATATATTGAACATCAGAAATATTTATATAATAATTATACAATAAATATTAAAAATTATAATATTTGGTTTTATTTTGGCGAATAAAACCTGAGTTAAGTTTAATTGGCGTGTATATTATAATTCTTAAACTTAGTTATATCCAGTTTGAAAAAGCTTGATATTTGGCGATATAAACTTTTTCTATAGGTAGTATATAGCTACTTAAATATAAACTTTATTGTGTTGTAGTATATATTATACATAAAAAAAAACAAAAAACGGGGGCGGAAAAACCATGGAATTTATCGTGCAAGATGCTTTGGAAACATCTTATAAAGAGCCAAGATCAAGCCAAACAGTTGGCCAAGCCAATATGCTTGTAGTTGGCACAGGCGGCGGTGGCTGTAATGCAGCTAACTGGCTATATAGAAAAGGCATTCAAGGAGCAGAGGTTGTTGCTGTAAATACAGATAAACAACATCTTGACTTAGTTAATGCTGATAGAAAGGTTCTTGTTGGAAAAAACCTTACAAGAGGCCTAGGATGCGGTGGATATCCTGAAAAGGGAAGAGAAGCTGCAAGAGAAAGTGTTCAAGAACTAAAGGAAATTCTTCGTGATGCTGATATGGTATTTATAACAGCTGGTTTAGGAGGAGGAACTGGAACAGGAGCAGCCCCAGTTGTAGCTCAGCTAGCTAAAGAATCAGGTGCTATTGTCATAGGAACTGTTACTATGCCTTTCGACATAGAACGAGCAAGAATAGAAAAGGCAGAATTCGGTTTACAACAATTAAGAGAAGTCTGTGATACTGTAATTGTTATAGACAACAATAGACTTGTTCAATTAGCAGGAAACTTGCCAATAGAACAGGCTTTTGCAGTAGCAAATGAACTGATTTCAACAATGATTAAAGGTATTGTCGAGACAATATCAGTCCCTAGCCTAGTTAACCTAGACTATGCTGATGTTAAGGCAATAATGTCAAATGGAGAGGTATCTGTTGTAGGCATCGGCGAGTCTACATCTGAAAGAAGGGTTGAAGAGGCTGTTAAAAGGGCTTTATCAAATCCTTTGCTAGATGTAAGTTATGACGGTGCAACAGGGGCTTTAATCCATATTACAGGAGGCAGTGATCTTACTCTAGAAGAAGTAAGCAAGGCTGGTGAGTTGATTACCGAGTCCTTAGATCCAGAAGCTAATGTAATCTGGGGTTCAAGGATTGATGAAGGTATGAAAGGCAGGATAAGAGTTATGGCAATCGTAACTGGAGTTACCTCGCCTTATGTACTTGGAAAGGTCGACCATAGAAAACCTAGCCAAAAAGCTATGAAAGTAAGCAGAGAATTAGGGATAGATCTACTGTAATCATAATAACCCCCTAAGTAAAAGGCCCTTCTTTAGTCTTTGGCTGATGCTTCGGCATCAGCTTCTTTTTTTTAATTTTTTCTAAAGCATAATTTAATATATTTTTCTCCTATAATTTCTTAATGGATCTTAACCAAGAGAGTTTATTAGAAATTATATTAAAGAACATTGAATCAGCAAAATTTTGTAATGATATGCTTAATATGGTACTTATTGAAAGTCAAATTATAACACCAATGACAATGGATGCTTTTTTTTCAAATTATAGAATGGTTATTGTTGGAAAAACATTAATGGATCTATATATTGAAAGATATCAAGCCACAGAAGAAATGTTTGAAGCAAGGCAAAGATATTCAGATTCAATAAAAAACATTGAAGATTCATTAAAAGATTGTTTTATTAATTATTCATTTCTTCCCAAACAACCTAGCAAGTAATCCCTTCTTTGGTAAATTTAAGCTTTCAGAGATTAATCTTGCAGGAGGCTTTAAACTTGTTTTATTTCCATATTCATCAATAAAAGTAAAGTTGTTTATAGGATATCTTGTGCTTTCTTTTAACTCATCGCTATAACCAAGAGCAATAACAGCCTCAGGTCTTACATCATCTGGTATTTTCAATATCATTCTTACTTTGTCAAGCTCAAAAGATCCTATCCAGCAAGAGGCCAAGCCAATATCAGTTGCAGCTATCAAAATATTTTGAATAAAAGCAGCACAATTCTGAACAGAATAAATATCTTTCCCTCTAGATCCATACATCCTATTGACATTTTCATAATCATTGCATATGACTAAAACAACTCCAGCCTGATTTATCCATTTTTGACTTAAACAAGCACTAGAAATCTTATCTTTCTTATCCTTGTCATCAATAACAATAACTTTCCAGTTCTGTAAATTGCCAGAAGAAGGGGCTTCTTTTGCTATATCCAATATCTCTGCTACAATATCAAGATCAACCTTTTTATCAAGAAATGAGTTAACAGATCTCCTTTTTTTTATAGCCTCTCTGACTTCCATATCAAAATCTTTAAATTCCTCAATATTTATATTTTTCCTTATGGATTACAAGGAACTAGTTGAGGTTTATGAAGATCTTGAGAAAACAACCAAGAAATTAGGAAAAACCTATATCTTGTCAAGAATCATAAAAAAAGCTTCTGAAGAGGATCTAAAATACCTGCCTTATTTGCTTCAAGGCATTATTTTTACAAATTACGATGAGCGAGAACTAGGAGTAAGCCAAAAATTAATAGTAAAGGTCATTTCTACAGCTACAGGCATTGAAACATCAAGAGTTGAAACATTCTGGAAAGAAGAAGGTGATCTTGGAAAGGTAGCTGAAAGGCTTTTAAAAAAATCAAAGCAGCAAACATTATATCAAGAAAAATTAACAATAAAAAAGGTCTTTACAAACTTGCAAAAACTTCCTGAATTTGAAGGAAAAGGAAGTCAAGAAAAAAAAATACAATTGGTTTCTGAATTATTAAACAATTCATCCCCATTAGAAGCAAAATTCATAGTTAACACAATATTAAATCAGCTTAGGGTTGGAGTAGCTGCAGGCTTGTTAAGGGATGCAATAGTCTGG
>JACQNI010000016.1 GCA_016203135.1 Candidatus Woesearchaeota archaeon | reverse complement strand
GAGTATGAGAACATCATTTTGATTCATGTTAAACCAACAACCAAAAAACTGGAGGGAAAAAGAAAATGAAAAAATTCATGAAAATTTGCTATAAGTGTGGAACGGATGTTAAGGTAGCTAAAAGTGTAAAGGAAAGTATCACTTTAGACTGCTTAAAGTGCCCTAAGTGTGGTGAAGAGTATTTTACTTCAAGCGAACTGATAAAGTTTGATATAAAGACTGGAAAAAGAAAAATGGTTAGAAAATTTGGCACTTTAGGAGATTCTACAGTTATGAGGTTCCCATCTAATATTATAAAAGATTATAATATTAAACCTGGGGATTATGGGATATTTGAGAAAAAACCTGAAGGAATATTGATTAAACCAGTCCATGCAAAAGACATTGAGGATTAGATTAAACTAAAAAAGAGAGTTTTATTGCATAAAAAGGTTTAAATATAAATGATGTTTATTTTGGAATATGAATAAAAGAGCTCAAGCAGGTTCTGTAGCTACATTCCTTTTGTTGATGGCTGTTTTCATAATATTTTATGTTTTATTGATTCCCCCGCCAGAAAGGCAGGCTTTGCTCGGAAATGGAGAAAAAACTCCTGAAACTGCTGAGACTAGTGCAGAGGGAGAATTACTTTTGTCTGCATTTCCTGGAGAGGTATTTCCTTTAAGGCAAGGACAACTTGTAAGGAATCTTGGATCGATAACCTTGTTTTCTAAGGTTGGAAAGGAAGTTATTGACTTGGCAAGTGTTTTATCTTTGAAGTCAAAGTTTTTTGGAAGCGATACAAAGACATTATTTTTTAAGATAGATAATCCTAGCACTATAGAAGGAGCAAATCTAGTATTTTTTGTAAACAAGGCTGGAGATGATATAAAGATAGAGCTTAATGGATTTGAAATATATGATGCAGGATTAAACCAAAATAGTCTGCCTATAAACTTGCCTGCAAACTTATTAAAAGAAAGCAACAACTTGAGATTTATTGTCAAGAGCGGATTTTTTAGCAACCAGTATGAAATAACAGATGTCAAGGTAAGTTTAACAAAGAAACTAGAAAAGAAAATTGCTTCGAGGTCTTTTAGCTTGACAGAAGGAGAGAAAAAAGGGGTTGAAAGGGCAACTTTATCTTATTTTGTAAATTGCCTAAGCATAGAAGATCAAGGAACAATAACAATATTCTTGAATGATAAATTGTTATACAGCGATTTTGCTTCATGCGATGTTGACTTTCAAAATTTAGACATACCATTGAACAAATTAAAGACAGGATTTAACAGCCTTGAGTTTAGAATTGATTCTGGGGATTATGTTGTAGATGATCCAGCAATAATCCTTGAAATGGCTGAAAGAAATTATCCTATATATAATTTTGAGGTTGATGATAGTGTTTATCGAGTTCTTTTTAATCAATGTTATGATAGCTGTGTTTTTGACTGTGAACGTGAATGCAGCAGTACTTTATGTTTGGGAGAATGCATAGATGATTGCAGCGATACATGCAATACTGGCAAGGCTGTTTTAGTATTAAGGTTTGCTGGAAATGAAAGAAAGGTTGCTGCAATTACAATAAATGAATTTGAATTAAACATAGATACTTTTGCCCCTTTATATGAAGCTGATATAACTGGATTTTTAAGAAGAGGTAGCAATTCAATAAAAATAATACCTAAGGCTGAATTTGAGATACAAACCCTGCAGATCTTTGCTGGATAGAAACCTTAATAAAGAAGAATGCTAAAATGAAGAATATGAAAAAGAGCCATGTGTTTTTGATTTTATTAGTTGCTTTAGTTGCTGTTTTAGTTGCTGGATGCACCACTCAAAAGACTACTGGAAGGTTTATTGGGGGAGATAAAGGCTTGGAAATAAGCTTTATAGACCAAGAACCTCCAAATGAAGTTTTAGATAATTCTGAAGATGAATTTGACATTACATTAAGATTGAGAAATGTTGGAGAGGCAAGCATACCAGCTGGAAAAATAATAGCTACTTTAAATGGAGTAAATAAGGATGACTTTTCTTTAAAATCTTTAAGCGCTGTAAGCGACGATGATTTAGAAAGACTGCAAAAGATAGGAGATAAAGTAACACAGCCAGATGAAACAGAGCTGAGATTTGAAAATGCAAAATATAAATTTGATTTAGATGCTTCTTTTGATGTAGACATGAGGGCAGATGTTTGTTATGAATATATGACCACTGCTGTTGTAGATCTTTGCTTGAAAAAAGATGCAACTAGAAGAAGAACTGGAGATCAATGCCAGATAAACAATGAACAACTACAAGTTGATAATTCTGGGGCTCCTGTAAAGGTAGTTTCAATGAGCCAGAGAAGTAGTGGTAGCAATAAGATAACATTTACAATAGACATACAAAACGTTGGAATTGGAGAGGTATTTGAGCCTGGGACATTTAAAGATGAATGCGGAATTAATGAGGATAAAAGGGATAGGGTTTTGGTAAGGGTTATTTCTAGGGGAGATGTTCCTATAACTTGTTCAAAACTTAATGGCAATGAGGGAATAGTTGAATTGTTCTCTGGAAAAAGGGCAATAAGATGCGAGATAGAAACAGATGGCTTACAGGATATTGCATTTTTAAGCAGGGTAAATGTTGTATTAAGCTATTACTTCAAAGAGAGTTCTACAAAGCCAATAAGCGTTGTTGACTCTGAAAGTTTTTAGAGAATTGAACATATTTACTAGAATTAGTTTCTGATTAGTTATCAACTAGTTTTTCTAAAGCACTTTGCGAGTACATTTTAATGTCAGGTTTAAGTTGATATTGTGGATCATCTAATTCTTCTTTTGTAAACCATCTACATCCTTCACTTTTCTCTTTTTCAGAAAGAATAAGTTTGTTTGTGTTAGCTCTTGCAAAATAAACTAACGTTACATGTTCATGAGCATTATTAATTCTATGCCTATTCATAAATTGCGGTGGAATTAATTCTTGATAATTTTCTTGTTTATCCAAGGAATATTGATTATTATGGTATAATTGAACTTCTAAACCAACTTCTTCCTTAACTTCTCGAAGTGCTGCTTGATTAGGGTCTTCATCTAACTCAATATGTCCTCCAACACTTAACCAGATACCATATTTATCGTGTTTTCTCAGCAAAACTTTATTTTCATAAACAACAAAAACTTCTATAGTAAAATCAATTTTATCATTAATGTGTGGCATAAGGATTAATAATTATAGTATTATTATAAATATAACGATTTTATTCTTGGTTTAAAGTTAATCTATTTTAAAAATTCATTATCACAATATAAACAATAACCTAAATCATCACCACCAGCAAGACCCCCTTGGGGTGTTCTGCCGTAGTAAATAGCTGCCTTTATGCCGCATCTATCATGAACATAGCTGGCTCCAGGAATAGATGGACGATCTTTCTCAATTTTTGCTTCTAATTGGTTAATTTCTCTTTTGTGTTCAAGAATCTTCTCGTTTAAACCGTTAACCAACTTAAAATATTCTTCTCTCTGTTCTCTCAATTCATTCTTTTCTTGCTTTGAAAGAGATTTAACGCCTGCATTATTAAACCAACGTTGTTTCCATGCTTCATTGTCCATAGGATTACGTTTTTAAGGAGGTATTAAAACATTTAGATTTTTTAACAATATAAAAAGAATATCTATTTTCTTGATTGGATTAAATAGTTGTTAAATCAAATTTTTTGTTGGCTCGCAATTGCCAAAATCTTCTATTTGAATATTAATAGAAAATTGATGGGCGTCTTACTTCGTTGTTTGTTTGTATAACAAAATTTGTTTAGGAATCATCTTATTTAAATCTATTTTCTCATAGAATAATTCTGATTGTGGATATAACAGTCTTCCTGCTTTTGTAGTTCTCCCTAAAGAACCTCTTACATGATTTCTCATAGAAAGTCTTCTTACATCACCAGAACTAAACCAATGAACATGAAAATCATAATTCCAATCTCCTTTAGACATTCTTCTTGCAAGTCTTTCTTTTGTTTCATCTCTCTGTCCAACATTATATGGTGCTGGAATAAAAGCTGAATAAAATTCGTTTTCTGATTCTACAAAAATATCCACATCTGATACTTTAGGGTCCCAGCCTCCAGTAATGTAACTTCCAAAAACTCTTATTTCTTTTAAAGAAGGAATAACTTCTGTTATAATATCAACTAATTGTTCCAATTCCTTTTCAACTTGTTTATTTCTCATTTGAATAATATTGAGTTATAGAATATTGAAGTATATAAAGATTTCTATTATTAACTACTGTTAAGACATGACACTATAACTACGCCCACCCTCAAAAAAGCTCGCCAACAAAAGCTACTCAGAAAATTTACTTTGTTAGACTACATATAGCTCTAATTATTAGCTAGGACTTAATTGTTTAGTTTTTAGCAACTAACCTAACCATGTTAAAACCTTTTGAAAGTTTTAAATAATAAGGCTTCTTCTTAGTTTTTATGATAATTGCTGACTTACATATACATTCTAGATTTGCAAGGGGGTGTAGTAAAAACATAACCATTGAAAACCTTGAGAAATGGGGGAAAATAAAGGGAATAGACTTACTAGGGACTGGAGATTTTCAGCATCCAATATGGAATAGGGAATTAAAAAATAAACTAGAAGAGTATTATCAAGGAATCTACCAAACAAGCTCTGGATTCAAGTTTTTATTAAGCACTGAGATATCTAATATTTATACTCAAGATGGAAAAGGAAGAAGAATCCATAACATAATACTAGTCCCTAGTTTTGAAGTTGGAGATCAGATAATAGAAGAACTAAGCAAAAAAGGAAGACTAGATTATGATGGAAGGCCGATATTTGGATTTAGCTGTATTGAATTAGTTGACATGATGATGGGAATAAGCAAAGATATAGAAATAATTCCTGCTCATGCTTTTACTCCTTGGTTTTCAATATTTGGAAGCAAATCTGGTTTTGATACAGTTGAAGAATGTTTTAAAGATAATAGCAAATACATACATGCATTTGAAACTGGAATGTCTAGTGATATTGAAATGAACAGAAGGATTTCTACATCAGATAAATATAATTTAGTAAGTTTTTCAGACAGCCATAGTTTTTGGCCTTGGAGATTAGGAAGGGAAGCAACTATATTTGACACTAAATTTTTTTATAAAGATATTATAAATGCAATCAGAACTGGAAATGGTTTAAGTAAAACAATAGAGACATTTCCTGAATATGGAAAATACCATTATGACGGACATAGAAATTGTGGGATAAGCTTTAATCCTGAAGAATCAATAAAACATAATAAGATATGCCCTAAATGCGGAAGCTTGCTGACAATAGGGGTTTTAAATCGAGTTGAAGAATTGGCAGATAGAAAAGAAAGTAAAAATGCCAAAGACTTTGTTAAGCTAATACCATTAACTGAGTTAATAGCTGTTGTATATGGCATAGAACAATTAACTTCAAAAAAGGTATGGGAGATTTATAACAGCTTGATAAATGCTTTTGGGAATGAATTTAATATTTTACTAAAGGTAAATGGAAGGGAATTAGAAAGAGTAGTTAATAAAAAATTGGCTGAGGTTATATTAAAAAACAGGGAAGGGAAACTTGAAATTAGACCTGGCTATGATGGAATTTACGGAAGGGTTGCTTTATCTGAAGATGAGGTTATGGCGGTACAAAAAAAACTACAGAATTTTTAACCTATGTAATCTGTAAACATATCCATTTTAGGCTTGGCTTCTTTTTTCTTTAACTTTCTTAAATCTCTTTCCTTTATCATTATTTCTTTTTCTATTTTTCCTATTTCTGAATCCAATTTTGAAAGATCTATCTTTAATTTTAATTTATCATTTAATATTCTTAGAACTTCTCTCGAGCCTTTGATTCCTAGGTAGCTTGGATGGCCAAATGTTTCTGCAAGCAATGCAATTGAATGTATGTTTCTTTTCTTTGACAAGCCAACTAGTAATCCTGTTACGCCCATTATAGGACCAACAATGCCATAGATATTATTATTCAGGTTTCTTGATTTATATTTTTTTATTATATCTGAGTTATTTGCTGTACAGTATACTTGGGGATTTTCAGGAATCTGCTGCAAGCCTATGCCGCCGATAGTAATTATTTCCTTTCCTCCATATCCTTCAATTATATCTAAAATTCTTTCACAGAATTCATAGCATGAAGATTCGTCTATTGGCTGGATGTCTCCGGCTAACAATAATATATCCCTGCCGTTCAGGTTTTTGTGATATATCTCTATTTTGGGCAGTTCAACCAAATGATCTTCATTTATAAAAACAGCATGCGGGAAATTATAAGAGTTAATTTCAAATATTTTTTTTGCTTTTAGACTGTCGATGATAAAATCTACGGCTATCTTGCCTATGTTGCCTATGCCAGGTAGGCCTTCTATTAAAATAGGATTTTTTATATCGTTTCTTCCGATTTCTTTTATGTTATAAGCCATTTACATTGAAGGATCTATTGATTTAAATAGGTTTTTATTTTCCTTTTTTGAAAATCCTCCTCCATTTTCCAAATTTATCTTCTGGAGAAAATTTTGCAGGCCTTATATTGGTTGTTTTTTTCATGCAGACATTGCATGTTTCTTGCAAAGTATACTTGCAACAGTCTTTACAAAAAAGTATTTTCATCTTTTAAATTCAAAAAAAACATTTTCTTTTATACTATCTGAGGATATTTCATCGATTATTTCTTTTAATGCCCTTTCTGCATTCTTGAAATCTGATGAAACAACTTCAAGCCTGTAACTTGGGGCGCTTAGATATTTTAGATTAAGAAAATATCCTTTTTTTTCTGCATTTTTTTTAGATTCAATTAAAATATCTTTTATTTTTTCTATGCCGTTGCCGTTTTCACTTTTTAAAATAAGTACTCCGGATATTTTTACTTCTGGAATTGTTATTTTTTCATTGGCTATTTTTTTTAGTTCAGTTTTATATTCTTGAGGGATATTTAAGCTGTCTAAATTTGCTTTGTCTTTTACTATTGAATAAAACGCTTCGGTTAAGGAACCATATTTTGCCATTAATTGATTGCCGACTTTTTCATAAATCTCTTTTACATCTTTCTTTAGGTTTTTTGCCAGGCTTTCAAGTATTTTTTCTGCCTTTTCTTCCTGCTTGTAGACTTCGTTTTTCTTGTTTTTTTGTATTAAAGTAACTCTTCTTAATGAAAGATCAACATGATTTTTTTCAGGATTGACTTTGAGGACTTTACAGACAAGTTTTTTTCCTTCTATAACGAAATCTCTGATATTTCTTATTCTACCTGGAGAGACTTCTGATATATGCATCATGCCTTCTAGGTTTTCATATTCATCTATAGAAACAAAAACAGAATGGGGAAGAACTTTTTTAACTGTGCAAATAACTAATTCTGCATCATCAGGAAGGCCTTTCTTTTTATAGAACATCTATTCTAAAACCTCCAAAATGCTGGCTTTTATTTTTCCTTTACCACCTGTAGATTCTATCAATTCTTTTCCACAGACTAAGCAGTTAACCTTTGTGGATGGCTTTCCAAATACTATCTGTTCGTTCTTGCATTTAGCACACCTTAGTTTAAGGAACTTGCTTGTTGGTTCTTTAATCAGGTTTTCCATTATTAAGAGAAATTAAAAGCGTTTAAAAAGTTTTTTATTTAAAAATTTATTATACTTAAAGGAATATTTATAAAGCTTAAAAATAGGAAAACATTGGATATTAATGAAGGTATTAAGAAATGCTGGCATAGCGAGCGCATTAGGATTAATGTCAGACCTTATTGGAAGGTTTGTTTATCTTAGTGAATCTCCGGATAATTTTTTTAATTATGCTTTGCCTCTAATTACTTTAATTGTTTTTTCAATTTGTGTATTGGCCTTTACTTATGCTGGATTTATTTCTTTGGGAAAAAGATTTAATTTAAAATCTTTAACCATTATCTCTTGGACTTCTCTTATAGTACTTCCTATAGCTGGCTATTTTTCTCTTTCCTTAATAGATATTTCAGTTTCAACTACCTCTGTTTTTTTAATTGGTATATTAAATATATTTCTTGGGGTAATACTAATTATGCTTAAAGATAAGGTAAGAATGTCTAAAATAGTAGGTGTATTTTATATAATCTATGGATTGATATATTTTATAGCTCCTATTTTAGAATATTTCTTCTCCACTTCAATATTGACTCTTTCAATTGGCGATCTCAATGAGTTGCTTTCTATTGTTACACCAGTAGCTACAGCCATTATGTTTTTTGAGGCATCAAATGATTTTGAAATTAGTAAGTAATTAGATTATTATTTTTTGTTTGAAAATTTATTCTGTTTATGGAAATATTTATATAATTTAAAAATAGAAAAATATTTGATATTAATGAGAGTATTAAGAAATGCTGGCATAGCTATTTTGGTAGGCTTACTTTTAGGGATGATTTCTCTAATAATTGTAGCTGTTAAATTATTATCTAATCTTAGCCTTTCAGATTTAGCAAAAATAGAAGTTGGTAAGGAGATTCTTAGTGATTTTGTACCTTTGCCAGTTCAAATTATTATACTTATCGTAGGAATTTCTATAACAATCTTTATTTATTCTGGATTTATCTCACTAGGAAGAAGATTTGATAGCAATCTTTTAGTTATTGTTTCTTTGGTTTTTATGATAGGATTAATTATTTATAGCCTTTATAGTAATATATCATATATAATACAATTTTATCTTAATGTACAATCAAATGCCTTAGCAAAATTAGACCCTGTAGCTTTAACTATTAATAGATTTTTTGTAATTACACTGGAAATCTTGCTCGGTATCGCTTTAGTAAAACTTAAGGATCAACTGGAACTAGCAAAAACTGCAGGCATTCTTTATATAATTGCTGGGGCCACTACTTTAATTATAATCGGTTCTTTAATTTCTGTTGTTGCACAAATAGTTGCAGCTATTATGTTTTTTAAAACTTCGAATAAGTTAGAAATTAATGATTAATTAGATTATTCGAAAATAACTTTCTTTGCCCTAATGCCAGAACTCTGAACTGATGACTTATTGCATATAAGGCATTTAAATCTAAGGTCTGTTTTCTTGCTTGTTTTTGCCCCTGATCTTTTCCATTTACCTACTGGACCTCTTGAGAACTTGCCTTTATTACCAAAGCCAGATTTACCAGAGCCTCTTTTCTCAAGCCTTTGCAAGGAGCCATGCTTTAGACTGCCTCTGTCTCTTTTCTTAGCTACAGATATTGCATGTTCAGTATGTTTTTTGCAAAACTTGCAATATTTTTTAGTTGTTTTTGGTAATTTCATATTTCATGGGCTTTTTTATTTTTAATCAACAAGCCTGCTGCCATCACTGGAATGTTGGCAACGTCTTCAGTTTCAAAAGGACCATATGTATTTAAGTCCTCTGCTATGAACTTTGGTGTTGTTTTTATAAATCTTACTAACTTTTTTGTTTTTTCAACTTGTATGGTTTTTAATTCTTTTGTTTTTTCTAAATTTGATTTTGGGAGTTTCCCCTCTATCAGATTAAGGAGAACATCTTTTCTATTTATATCAAGGAATTCCTTTATATTATTAAATAAATTGACTTCATTTTCTGTCATGTTAATTGACTTAAAATCTTCATTGCTCCTTGAGGAGTATAATGCCAGCTCCATGACTTTTTTTTCCCTTATATCATGCAATTCAGCCAATATTTTCTTTATATTTTCTAGCTGTCTTTTTGTTTTTTGCATCTCTGTTATTGAAAAGATATCTGTTTTTTTCTCTTGGGAATCTATTATGGATCTTTTTTCTTTTAGGTAATTGATGGTTTGGTTGTAGAACTCTTTGTTTAATGGTTGTAACTCACTGCTGAACTTTTCGTTCCTTAGTATCTCATATAAGGCTTCATAAGTTATAAGATCCATAGGCTTTTTATACTTATTTTATTTAAATTTTTTTAGGTTATACAGAAGATGTATGTTATAAAACAAAATCCAGATGATTTTTTTGTAGAAGAGATAACTAAACTGAAAAGCAAAGAAAAAGGAGATTATTTGTACTTTATACTGGAAAAGAAGGGCTGGAATACACTTGAGGTTTTGGATGTCTTGGCAAAGAAACTAAGAATCAGCAAAGATAGGTTTAATGTTGCTGGAATAAAGGATAAGAATGCGTTTACAAGGCAGTATGTATCTGTGAGGAATGTTTCATGGGATAATTTGAATAAGATAGTAATAAAGAATGTGAAGCTTTCTTTTTTTGGGTATGGGGATGAAAGGATAAAACTTGGGCAGCTAAAGAAGAATAGGTTTAGAATAATTGTCAGGGATCTTGAAAAGGAATATGATAAGATAAGCTTTATTGAGAATTATTTTGATGAGCAAAGGTTTAGCGGCAAAAATGTAATAATTGGAAGGGCATTAGTAAAAAGGGAGTTTAGGAAGGTTTGTTTTAACTTAAGATTAAGATGGGATAAGGGAGATTATGTTAATGCCCTAAGGAAGATAGGAAATAGAATGCTGAGATTTTATATCAATAGCTATCAAAGCTATTTATGGAACAAGGCAGTTGGCAAGTATCTAAAGAAGAAAAATAGTGATTGTTTTGAGGTTGGTTATTCTCATGGAAGCTTTGTTTTTTGCAATAAAGAAACAGAGAATATTAAAATCCCTGTTGTAGGCTTTTTAACAGAATTAAATGGCGAATTAGCAGAGATATATAAAAAGATCTTGAAAGAAGAAAGAATAAAGAAAGAAGACTTTTTAATAAAGGAGATAAAGGAAATATCATCAGAAGGAAATTCAAGAAACTTGATAGAAAAATTTGAAATGAATGTTACTTATGCAAAAGACGAAACAAGGAAAAATAGATTAAAGGCAATACTCGAGTTTGAATTAAGTGCTGGGAGTTATGCCACTATTGTTGTTAAGAAGATGTTTCATCAACCTTTATAAATTCTAATCTTTTAGTTCTTTTATGTTTAAATTTCTGAAAGAGAAGCTGAGCAAGGCCTTGAATGTTTTTAAGGAAAAGGCAGAAGAGGAGATAGAAGAGCCTAAAGAAGAGATCAAAGAAGAGGTAAAAGAAAAGGTTCAAGTAAAGACTGAGAAAAAAAAAGAAGAGAAAAAAGAAGAAAAAAGCGTTGAAAGGGAAATAAAGGAAGAACCAAAAAAAGAAGAGAAAATAAGTTTTATACAAAAGATTAAAGAGAAAGTAACTACAAAAGTAATTGATGAAGAAAAATTTGAGGAAATGTTTTGGGATTTGGAATTAGTTTTAATGGAAAATAATGTTGCGGTTGAAGTCATAGAAAAGATAAAAGAAGACCTGAAAATGGACATAGTTAATGTTCCTATAAAGAGGAATGAGATTTCTGAAATCGTGGAAAAAACTTTAAGGAAAAGTTTAGAAGATCTTTTGAATTTTGAGGAGTTTAATCTAGTAGAAAAAATAAAAAACAATGATGAAAAACCATTTGTGATTGTTTTCTTTGGGATAAATGGTAGTGGAAAAACAACAACGCTTTCTAAAGTTGCGAATTTACTAAAAAAGGAAGGACTTTCTTGTGTTTTAGTTGCAGGAGATACTTGGAGAAAGGCAGCTATTGAGCAGATAGAAGATTGGGCTAATAAATTAAATATTAAACTAATAAAAGGGCAGTATGGTGCTGATCCAGCTGCTATTGGGTTTGATGCTGTTGCTTATGCTAAAAAGAATAAAATTGATGTTGTCTTAATGGATACTGCAGGAAGGCAGCATGCAAATGTTAACTTGATGGACGAGCTTAAGAAAATAAATCGGGTTGTAAAGCCAAATTTAAAGATCTTTATTGGAGAGAGCATAACTGGAAATGATGCAGTAAATCAAGCAAAGGAATTTGATAGGGCTATTGGGATTGATGGGATTATTTTAACTAAGTTTGATGCTGATGAAAAAGGCGGGGCTGTTATATCTGTTTCTTATGTGACTTTAAAACCCATAATTTACTTAGGTTGTGGACAAAATGCTTCTGACTTGAAAAACTTTGACAAGGAAGAGGTAATTGAAGCTATCTTGGCTTAGGATCAGATAAAATATATAAATACAACATACATTTAGATAAAATGGTTGAATCAGATTTTTGGAGCATTATATTATCTCTTATCTCAATAGCCATATCGATAATTGCTATTGTTAATAAAGAATATAGGGTGCTAATTATTAGCATTTTTGGGATATTTTTTGCTGGATATTTTTTGCTTAGTTTATATGATCGCATAGATAAAAATTCAGAAGATATTCAAAAATTAAATGAAAAACTTAAAATATATAAAGAACTTACTGATATAAAGGCTGATATTAAACATTTAAAAAAGGAGGCATCTAAAAAATGAATAAAAAGGGTTTTACTAATAAAGATCTTTTAAAAATTATAACTTCTATTGCAGCTATGATCTTATTATACTTAATTTTTAAAGTAATTATAACCACTTTGAAAACTAATTTTGGTTGAATTTTTATTTTCAAATATTTTATAAATCTTGTTTTCTAGGTATTTAGAATGGTTTTAGATAAATTAAGCACTAGTTTAAAAGAAAGCTTGAAGAAATTGGCTAAGAGCATTTTTCTAGATGAAAGGGCAATAAATGAGTTTGTAAAGGAAATTCAAAAGGCTTTATTAAAAGCAGATGTAAATGTTCAATTGGTTTTTGACTTAACTTCTAAAATAAAAGAGAGGGCATTAAAAGAGGTAAAGGAAGGCAATAGAGAAAAGATAATAAAAATAGTTTATGAAGAGCTTGTTGAATTTCTTGGAAGAGAAAAGAGCGAGATAAAGATAGAAAAAAAACCTTTCAAAATAATGTTTGTTGGAATATATGGTTCTGGAAAAAGCACAACCATAGGAAAATTAGCTAGATATTATTCAAAAAGGGGATATAAGGTTGCAACTTTAGGTTTAGATGTTCATAGGCCAGCTGCTTTTGAGCAATTAAGACAAGTTAGCGAGGAAGCTAAGGTAAAGAGTTTTATCTTTAAAGACAAAGATCCTGTAAAAATCTATAAAAAATTTGAAAAAGAACTGAATGAGTTTGACATTGTTTTGATTGATACTGCTGGAAGGGATGCATTAAGCAAGGAATTAATTGAAGAAATATCTTTACTAAACAAGGAAATAAAACCTGATGAGAAAATACTTGTCATGGGCGCTGACATTGGACAAGCTGCAAAGAATTTGGCAGAAGGATTTCATAAAAGCTCGGGGGTTACAGGAATAATAATAACAAAACTAGACGGGACTGCTAAAGGGGGGGGTGCTTTAACTGGAGCATCTGTTACTGGGGCAAAAATCAAGTTTATTGGCTTGGGAGAAAAATTAGAAGACATTGAAGTTTTTAATCCTGCTGGGTTTGTTTCTAGAATGCTTGGAATGGGAGACATTGAAGCTTTATTAGAAAAATTTGATACAGAAGTTTCCAAGGAACAAGCTGAAGATCTGGGAAAAAAACTCTTGAAAGGAGAGTTTAACTTTGTTGATTTATATGAGCAGATGCAGACCATGAAGAAGCTTGGGCCTTTAAATAAGATAGTTGAAATGGTTCCAGGATTTGGGAGTTTAAACATTCCTAAAGAGATGTTTGATGTTCAAGAAGGAAAAATAGACAAATGGAAGGATATGATGGCTTCGATGACAAAAAAGGAATTGGAAGATCCTGATATAATAACAACAGATAGAATAGCAAGGATATCATCTGGAAGTGGGACAACAACTGCAGAGGTTAAAGATTTATTAAAACAATATAAGCAAAGCAAAAAAATGATGAAGATGCTAAAAGGAAAAGATCCTAGCAAGCTGATGAAGAAATTTAGAAATCTAAAGCTAAAATGAAGCTAATAAAACAAGGGGCAGAAGCTAAATTATTTCTCGATGGAAATAAGATAATAAAAGAAAGAAATTTTAAAGAGTATAGGATAAGGGAATTAGATAATAAATTAAGATCTTTTAGAACAAGAAGGGAAGCAAAAATAATTCAAAAAGCTGCGATAAACGTTCCAAAAATATATTCTGTTGATGAAAAAAAAGGAATTATTGAAATGGAATTTATAGACGGCAAATTAATTAGAGATATAGCTGAAAAGATCAATAAAAAAGAAAGAATCAATTTACTTAAAGACATAGGAAAAAGCATAAGAATTTTACATAATAATGGGATAATTCATGGAGATCTGACTACTTCAAACATGATTTTAAAAAACAAAGATGTTTATTTCATAGATTTTGGCTTGGGATTTTTTTCAGAAAAAATTGAAGACAAGGCTGTAGATATATATTTGTTGCAGCAGGTTTTGAATTCAATGCATTATAGTATATCTG
>JACQNI010000004.1 GCA_016203135.1 Candidatus Woesearchaeota archaeon | reverse complement strand
GTGCTACTAAGATTAAAGAAATAAGCAAAAAATTTTCTTTTGAAAGGAATAAAATTAATTATCTCAATAATAATATAGATAATTATAGATATCTAATTGATGAATATATTAGAAAAAATAAGCTAGACGCTTTTTTTATTATGTTGGATGATTACTATTTGTTAAATCCGATTGATCAACCATTCATTATAGATTATATCTTTAGGTTATGTAAAGATCAAAAAGCGTATTTCAAGATTTCAACGATAAGACACAGAACTAATTTATATATCAGAACTGTTGATTCAATGATAAGAGGAGTCCAAGAGGGAGCAGACCATTCATCAATAAACTTGGATTTTAACCTTGAGCAGTTTGAAAAGACATACACTTTTCTAATAAATATATTAACCAATATTTCAGAGTCTTGTGGGGTATCTAATTTTAGTAACTATTTTGTAGGAGGAGACAATGGTTTACCTAGAATAGTATGGGCATCAGGAGGGGTTCCTAGAGACATGTTAATCATTATAAGGCATTTATTGGATTTATCTGAAGATAAGGAGACTATTAAATTTGATAAAAATATGATAGACAAGGCTGCTAATCGAGTTTTTACTGAGAAATTACAAGATTTAGGTTCTGAATATGCAATTGAAAAAGAAATCAAGTTATTTTTTGAAAAAATAAGAAATTTTTGTTTAGTCTTTAATAAGAAAACTACTTTCTTAATACGTGAGGATGTAGCTTCTGGTGATACTCTAAATAAAATTAATAACTTAGTTGATCATAGATTGGTTCATAAAGTTGCATCAAATATAAGCCTTACAAAGCACAGGGGTCCGTTTCAAGCTTATATCTTGGATATGGGAGCGTATAGTCCTTATCTTAATATTAAGAGAAAAGAAAATAGGATAGATGAAATTAATATATTAAGAAAAGATCCTTATAAGAAAGATACATTATTGGAAATTAGAGCACTTGGAACAAAAAATGAACTGACAGATGAAAGCTTAAAAGAAAGTGATGAGTTTGTTAAAAAAGAAAGGTCAAAAGTTAAAAAAAATAGAGATATACCCAAAGAGTATAAAGAAATGGTACAAAAAAGTTTATTTGATTTTTAAAAATTAATTTTTTCTTTGGCAACTTCTTTTATTTTATCCCTTAATTCATCTCCAATTTCTTTAAAAATTTCTATAAAATCGTCATAAACGTCCTCACCAGCTACAAAATTCCAAAAATCTTCTCCTACCATAATCTGGGTCAAATCGTACATATTACCCTTGGTCCAACGATTATATTGTTTCGGATAATATGGATTATATGGCAATCCCAAAGCAGTTATAACCTTTGCATTTTTATTTATACTCAATCTTAATCCGATCCATCTTAATAGCTTCTTTTTTAGTGCAACGAATTCTTTAATATTTGGCTTCGGAGAAGTTATGTCAAAATAAATCTCTGTTCCATCGGATTTCTTAATAAACACATCTACTCTTTTATCGGGGTCTTGTAGTGGTTTTCCTTTTTGTATGGATTTTTTAATTTCTCCAAACTCTGCTTTCATATCAGGAGTTCTTTTTCCTGCTCTTAACTCCATATCAATTTTACTGATAATTGACTCTGTTTTTTTATCTATTTCTCCCAATAAATCATATTGTGTATGTGCTTCAAAGCCCGCTCCCTCTGCAAGGATTTCCACTAATTGTTCATAAATAGACATTCCAAAGCTAGTATAGAATGAATGAACTATCGTATGGGTTAATATTTGCTCTTTGGTAAAAATTGCTTGAAAAAATGGTTTATACTCTGTTTCTGCATTATACTTATCGATTTTAGAGAGTATAACTGATTTTACCAGCGCCTTCACTTTTTCTCCAGTTTCTTGCTTCATTTTCTTTTAAATAATTGAGGAACTAACCTTTTTAATGTTTTTGTACTTTCTGGTCTGCTGTTTATTCACATAAAAAGGTTTAAAAGTTTTGAATTGTTTTCTTTTTATCGATGGACTAGGCTGGGAGGTTAGTTCTCTCCTGTAACTGCAAAGGAACTTCATGGCAGGGCCGAAGCTTGGGTGAGGCATTGATATTGGCTGTTAGTCTTGGCTTGGACGACGACGTTTTGTCCTGCGGGGTTGATAGTTTTGAGAATTCCGCCAGGCTGGGAACAGAGCAGCGGTCATCATGATTATTGGCGCTCGCAGCCAACAAGGCTGAGAAAGAGTCAAGGGAGCTGACAGTTGATATTGTGCCGGGTCTCAAGCATGTCCATCACAGTAAAGTATTTATATAAGCGAAATATTTTAGAAGTTATGGACAAAAAGAGGGATTTTGCCATTCTTGGATTTGTAATCATCGGCATTCTTGCAATTTTTATTTTTCAAAATGTACAACTCAGCGGGCAAGCGAGCAGAAATGTTGCGAGCGAGATTGAACTTGATCTTGATGAATATTTATTTAGAGTTGGCGAGAGAAAAATAATCGACGATGCAGGAGTGATGCTTGTTAGCATCGGGGATAGCAATGAAGTCATTATCGATGTTGAAGGCATTAGGAAAAGCGTCAATGAATACGGCGCCAGGATTATAAGCAATGTGCAAATTGAAAGCATAGCTGTCAGCGATGATGGTGCAATATTAAGAATTATTAATTTAGCAAAGAAAGGAAAGACTTGCAGTGATACTGATGCGGGAGACATTTACCTGCGAGGAAAATGCACTGATAGATTTTATCCTGACGGCGCTGAAGACTTTTGTGATTTCAATAGTTTAAAAGAATATAACTGCGGATATGATGAGTACGTCGACGAAGTTCATTGCTTAAAACAGGTTGTTGAATGCTCTGATGGATGCGGTAAAGGGGCTTGTGTTGCTAAATAAAATTTTAATTTTTTTGAATTAAATAGAGACAACTGCGTTTTCCATCCACCTTTCCCCCCCATACTTTCTTTTTTGGGAAAAAGAAATCGTGTTTAAAGAAAAATATAGATTAGAAAACAATAAAGAATATACCCTCTTTATGGTTGTGAAATTTTATGAGTATGAGAAATGCATCAATTGTTCTTGAAGCTGTTGTGAATGATTCACCTGTTTTTAATGGGAGTTTTCATATTCCAATTGTTGTAGAAAAATTTCTAGTCGTGTATAAAACAGATGTAATTCAAAATCTTGAGGAAAATAGGATCGATTATGGCAAAAATATATTAAGCACTCCTAGTGTTGAGTTTGGTGGAGCATATATTAGTACGGTATTACCAATTTTCAATGGAGATCAATTGCGCATCTATATTGATGATTTAGGAATAGGAAATATCCAGGAAAGAAGTGCAGAGAGAATAGAACTTCTTGATGATTCACGTAAGAAAATTAGAGCAGTGTATGAGAAATTAGCTGACAGATAAATTGGCTGTGATTTTATATTGATTAGAAAAACATATAAACTTCTTTTTCCATGATAATTAGATGACAAATAAAATGTTAAATGGACATAAATTTACTGTAATAATTGAAAAAGATGAAGATGGTTGGTTTGTTTCTGAGGTAGTTGAATTGCCTGGATGCCATACTCAAGGTAGAACCATTGATCAATTAATTGTAAGAACTCGAGAAGCTATAATGGCTTATTTGGAATCTGATAAAGATTTTGAGATTGAAGCAAAATTTGTTGGCATACAACAGATAGAGATGTGATTTCTCTTGGCAAAGTTGCCTCACTTAACTGGAAAAGAATTGGCTAGGATTGCTGAAAAAATAGGATTTAAATTTAAACATCATAGAGGAAGTCATATGATTTATGAGCATGAAGATGGCAGAAAAACTTCTATACCACATCATGCTGGAGAAGAAATTGGTCCTGGCCTTTTGAATAAAATTATTAAAAAGGATTTACAAATAACTAGAGATGAGTTTATGAAATATGTTTAACGAATAATGGGATTATTGTTTAGCTTTTCCTTTTATTATTCTGGACAGATTATTATCATGATGTATTAAAAATAGATAAGCTAAAACTGCCGCGACTAAATCTGCGAAAATGTAAGTCTTTAAAGGAGCATACAAAATAAATGATAATGCATTTATAGCAATTGAAGCATACACCCAGTACAATAGTTGCTTACTGTATTTCTTTCTCTTAATAAGTGTTATCGATAAAACAATTCCAAAAAATGCAAATAAAGTATCTAATGACATAAACAGATAGAATAAAATCATTCCGTAGATCCCTTCTTCTGAAATTATGCCTTGCAGAATTGAATAGAAATCTTGAAAAATAGCTAGTGCCAGCAGAAACTTAAGGAAAGGAATTAAAAGAACAAGTGAGACGACAAATAATCCTATTCCAACGTATCTATAAAGATTTTTCATTATTTATTTTTGCCTGATTATAATTTTCTTTCTATTTCATCCAAAACCGTCGCCATGTCCTTCACGACAAGGTTGTATAATTTTTTAACAACAGCGTCGTACATTGCCTCTTTTAAAGGACCGTTGCAGTAATCTAAATTCCCTCCCATCTTCTCGAACTTCATCCTGCTGAACTCATTAGCCGGGATTTTACAGAGCATTGATTTTCCC
>JACQNI010000015.1 GCA_016203135.1 Candidatus Woesearchaeota archaeon | reverse complement strand
GTTTACAAGGAGTTTATGGCATTATTGATGATAAAGTCTTTGAAAAACATAAAAAAGCAATCTTAGATCTTGGAAAGATTAAGAAATGATATCCTTTTGGATATACTTAGTGAAGAAAATAAAAATTTATTTATTTTAGGTCTTCTAATGCTTCATTGATTTCTTCTTGTTTAAGCATCTGTTGTTCTTGTTTAACTCTATCTGAATCTTGTTGTTTAATTCTTAATATTATCTTTAGATACTTATCAAATTGTTTCTGAGCCTCATCTAAAACTAGCTTTCCCACATCATTGTGTCTAGTATATTGAGTTGTATGATCATTCTTTTTAATGAGGACATATCGTAATGTTAAGTCACCTCCAAAGCTAGTTACATAACTTATAAATCTCCCATCAGGTTTTGTTACAGTTAAAACATTATTATCTGTAAGGGAAGGAAAATTGCCGTCTTTAAATATTACGTTATCTTCACCAATTTTTCCGTCATAGTTATATCGAGACTGGTCTACTCCACAACCAGTACTACCTAAAGCTAATGCTGATGCCAATACAATGTTTCTTAATGTTTTATTGGTTTTCATTTTTTGTATTTCTCTGGATATAATTCTCTGTCTGCTATTGGAGCTATGTTTATATAATTATCTGCATTTCCAAATGCTTCCTCAAATTTATTTTGATCTATTGAATAGGTTCCTTCGTTTTCTTGTACAAATTGTTTTCCAATTTTCCTAATCAATATATCCTTAGCTTCATCTGGATCTATTGATCTAAAGTTTCTCATGTTTGAGGTTAAATGAGGATATGCTGATCTTAATGCATCTGCAGCTATATCCTTTTTTGTTTGTTCACTAGCTTTATCTAGTTCTTGATACATTAAATAAGCATTAGTAAATTCCCTATTCTTTTCAGCATAGTCCTTATTTGGGTTCAATTCTTGCTCAACTAGAAAACTTCCTAGAATACCATAGATCTTGGCTCCTATTTCACGTTTTTGATCTTCTGGACTAAGTTTATCAAAACCTGGATTTTTTTTCTTAACTTCCCCAGGAACTTTTTCAAGTGCTTTGTTAACAAACTTTACATAACTATCTATAATCTCTTTCTTATGTTTCTCTGCCTTTTCTGAAACAGGCTTGGCATAAGTTCTTTGATAACTTTTAGTTTCATTTAAAATAGCGGCTCCTGTTTCATTTAGTAAAAGGTTAGGTTTTTCAGCTAAAATAAAACCTACTTCTTTAAGTCTATCATCCAAATCGCCTTTTGAATAATCCTTCTTTTTAAAATCTCTAGTAAAATTGGTTACAGAATTATATTTAAGAATATCTTCTAAATCTTGCCTTAATTCTTGATCTTTATTTGCCATTTTTATTTTAAAACCTCTTAATTATGGTACTTTTATAGTAACTTACTCCTTTATAAAGCTTTCGTTATTGTTACTACTTAAAAATAACTAATCTATGAAGGGAACCTTGCCATAATCTTCTGAAATTTTGACTTCCTTTTCAGGATCTTTAGATGGCTTAATTTGAATTACAAATATATTAGAGCCTTCAATTGCAAACTCAATATCATATCTTGAATTGAGACTTGATTCTATCTTTTTAGCTAACTCTGCTATCTTTAATATTTCAAAGTCATTAAGCTTTTGCTCTGTTTTTTTATCCTCGCTTAAGCTTCTATCTAAAATTCTTGAAAGGTTTATATCTAGAACATCATGGAATTCCTGCCTTTTAATCCTCTTGTCAATAATCTTCAATGTATCTTTATCAATAACATAAAAATCTGGATCTATTTGACTGCTTAACATTGGGTTTATCAAGCCGAAGCATGCATTGATTTCATAATTCTCTGGCTTGTTATTCAATATCCCTGATTTTGCTGAAAGGACTTGTTTTTGAATTATGATTGAAACTGGAAGGTCTTCGAGATTTAGATTTTCACTAAAAATTTTTTCCGTAAGCTCTTGAGAGAATATTGAAACCCATGATTTTTTAATATTTTGAATGAGGTTATTTTTTCCTTTTACACAAAAAATATTGAAATCTACTTCAATAGGCTTTATTAATCTAGATCTTAAGATGACAAAAGGCAGATCTTTTCCTGCTTGGATAAAACTTAGGGCTTCTTTATTTACTTCTTTAAGATCTTCCTTTAGGTTTAAATTATTATATGCCTCAATTATTTGGTCTTGAATTTTATAGTCTATTGTTCCTTCCATAATTAAATCTTTGATTAAATTAGAGATATTGTTATTATCTTCTGATTTTTTTAGTATTTGATTTAATTTTTGCTGGATCTTATTTTTAACTATAAAATGCTTAAATATAGAAGCATCAATAACAAAACCATTTGGAATCAAAATGTTTAATCTTGATAGAGCTGAAAGATCTAGGGCTTTTTTGCCTACTACATCAATATCCTCCTCTTTAAGGTCTTTTATCCATTTAACTTCCATTTTTTAGGGTAATCTATTGAAATTTATAGGTTTTTTGGTGTTTAAGAATTGATATCAATAAAAATAAAAACAAGCAGATATTGTAATTTAAATGGAAAAAGAAGATGTAATAAAGGAGATAGAAGAGACTTTAAAAGTGCCTTTAATTATAGAAGAGCTAGACAAAGAGATAAATTCTAAATATAAAAGATATAAGAAGAATGTATATGAAAAGATAAATGAGTTTTACAAGGATCTTGGAAAGACAAGATATCTAGCTAGAAACAAGGATTCAAAATTAATAGAGCAGAGGCTAACAAAAGATTTGAGGATTTTATATTTAGAAGTCAAAGACAAGACTTATGCTATAAAAATAACAAACCACAAGCATCTGGAAAATGAAATTGAAAAATTCAAGCAAGGAAAATATGAAGCATTTAATAGAGAAATGGAAGGAAAACAAGATAATTAAAGACATAGAAGTAGAAAAGGCTTTTTTAAAAGCAGATAGAAAATATTTTGTTCCTGAGGAATATAAAAATAAGATTTATCATGACTATCCACTGCATATTGGCTTTCAGCAAACAATATCACAGCCAACAACAGTAGCAATAATGACTCAGGCTTTAGAAGTTAAAAAGGGGCAAAAAATACTGGATATTGGGTCTGGGTCTGGATGGCAGTCTGCTGTCTTAAGTTTTCTTGTTGGAAACAAAGGTAAAGTGATCAGCATTGAATATGTAAAGGAGCTTGCTGAACTTGCCAAGAAAAATTTGGAAAAACTAAAGATAAAAAACGTGGAAATTATACATGGGGATGGCAATAAGGGATATGAGAAAGAGGCTCCTTATGACAGAATAATAATGGCTGCTTATTCTGATGATTTTCCAGAAGAGTTAATCAAACAGCTAAAGGAAGATGGAATTATCATAGGCCCTTTAGGAACTGAATACAACCAAGAGATGATAAAGGCTAGAAAAACTGGAAAAAAACTTTTAAGAGAAAACCTAGGAAGCTTTATTTTTGTTCCATTAAAGTTCTAAGAACACTTTTTCGTTTTCTTCAATAACTTTATAGGTATTTAATTTCATTCCTTGAGAAGTTAAACATTCTCCGGTTTCTATGCTATACTGCCAGCCATGCCATGGACAGGTTACTATGTGATCATCATCAACATAGCCTTCAGCAAGAGGGCCTTGTCTATGCAAGCAGACATGATCTATTGCAAATAATTTTCCATTCTTATTAAAAACAGCAATCTGCTTTCCTTCTTTTTCTATCAAAGTTCCGGTATCTTCTTGGAAGTCTTGTTTTTTTCCTATTTCGATCTTGACCATCAAACAACCTTACATGTACAAGGAAGCCTAGAAAATGCTTTTTTTAATGTTTCCCTTGCAAATTCAAGATCTTTATTATCAACATAAACTGTAAAAATAGGCTGTTGTTCTTTTACTTGAGCAGCTAGACCAATTGGCCTGCCAAAGGCTTTTTGCATACCGCTCTGCATTCTATCTGCTCCGGCTCCAGTCAACATTTTAT
>JACQNI010000013.1 GCA_016203135.1 Candidatus Woesearchaeota archaeon | reverse complement strand
GATATATAAAGCTTTTGGTTACCTTGGCTTTTATTTCTTTTATTCTATTAAATGCTTCTAAAACTCCATTTTCAAGATTAAATTCTTGAGGCATGTTTATCTAAATGCCCTTATTGCGATTACAATGATTAAAAGAACTACAAGAAATGCAAGGACTATTAAGGCTGTAAAAGCATTAACCTCATTTTCAACATTAACTATTTCTAGGCTTAATGTTTCTTCCTTAACAATATTATCTCCTTCTTTAACTTTAACAATGAAATTATAGTTTCCTGTTATGTCCTTTGTATTTAGGGTTATTAAATATTGCTTGGTTTCATCAGGGTAAACTGTGAATTGTTTAGGATTTATGTTTACATTGGAAAATAAATTAGCGCCTTCTACTTCCAAGTCATATGTGCTAGCTTTGTTTCCATAGTTAGCTATCATTACTCTGTATTGAGTTGATTGGCCTTTTGTAACTGTTCTTTTTTTTGGCTCTATTTTAATTAAACTATCTTCTTTTTCTTCAACTTGTTTGCCATTTACCATTATTTCATGGGTTTCAGTTATAATATCATGGCCCCTGTTGTATTCAACTATAATATCTAAAGGATAAACACCTGGCTTTGCATCTTTAGGCAAAAATAGCATTATTTCATCGCTTGAAGCGGATGTTTCTTCATCTTCATTTGATATTTCAAAATTTGTTAATTCATCTATGTAAGCTGAAGAAGAAACAGCTAAATCTTTAATTTGGGCAGTTATTTTTATGTCTTGTTCCTTTTTTTGGCCTAGATTTTCAAGCCTTACTGTTACAAAAACAGGCCTTCCTGCTTCTACTATGTTTGGCCTTAATAATACATCAAAAACATTTAATTCGTGCCTTTTTTCTTTTACCCTTAAAATATATGTATTTTCTATTGAAGAATCATCATCAAATACTTCTATATGCAAAGCATAGTCATCAGATGCAGATATATCGTTTGGTATTTCTAAAGTTAGATATTTTTTATATAAAACATTTGGCTCTACTTCAAAAACTTCTGTTTCATAATCAATATTACTATATTCATAGCCTCCAATCCAGGCCCTTACTCTTAAATTATCTGCAAGATTTAAGCCTTTCAAAGTAACTTTTATTGGCAATTCTGAATCTCGCTCTACAAAAATAGCATTGCCTGATTGCTGGGCTATAATTCCGTTAGCTTCTACCTTTGTTATTTCAACATTTTGAGCCAGGCTAAGTGGTATTAAAGCCAAGAACAATACAATAAATAATAATGTTTTAATTTTCATAACTTTATAGTGATAATAAGTAATATATAAAGGTTTCTATTTTAGTTATTTTAGAGTGGTTACAAAAGAAAGATTAATAAGTTGGTATAAATCTAGGTTTAATATGGATGAATTAAGAAAAGATTTAGAAAGGGAAATTAAAGAAGCTAGGATAAGTATGGGTAAAAACTTCTATTATTATTTTAATAATTTTTGTGGGATTCTGCCATTTGGGTATAAAAGAAGCGAGTTATATAAACCGTATCTAAATGAAAAATTTTTAGATAAAAGGGCAAGTGAAAAACTGCAAAATATGACTCTTGGAGATTTTTTTCAAGATATAGATAATACGATTTCAGAAATTGGTTTAGATTTAGATGAGCTAAAAAGATTACAAGAAGGCAGAGACTATGAAGGATTATATAAATTTACTTTGCCCATTTATATAAGGTTAAGGGAAAAGGGTTATAAACCTTATCCGGATTCGGTGGCATAAACTAACTTCTTATAGTTAATTTCTCTTTAAAGTTACAAAACAATATTACTATCAAATCATAAAATCCTTGTTATGACTTTTCTGTTATTTGCTTTATAAAAATTTTTGTGATGGAAGAAGTATATCATGTTTATTGTTTTGTTGTGAATAAATATATATAAAGGAGTGTATATTTTTAAGGATAAAGATGGTTACAAGAACTCAATGCAAAAACTGCGGTGGTTGGCATAATATAGAAGAGATATGTCCTTACTGCAGGAATCAAGTTCAGCTGTCTTTGAAGAAGTTTATTTTCTGAGAATATTTCTTTGCAAGATCTCCAATAAGATATCCTATTAAAAGACCAAAGAGTATATCGCTTAAGTAATGTATTCCTGCAAACAACCTTGAAAAGGATATAAAAAATATCAATGTACATAAAATTATAATTCTAATCTTGTCTTTTTCAACGAATGGAATTAACATTGCTAGGGCTGCTGTATGCCAGCTTGGAAATGAAGTATTCCAGGAAGCAAAGCCATAGTCTATGTTTTTAATTATGACTAGATCTAAAACTTCAAAAGGCCTTTGTCTTAATATAATAAACTTGAATAGCATAAAAATAACTCCAAGAACAAAGAATAATGGTATTACTAGCTTCCATTGTCTAATTTTTGTAATCAAAACCGAGATTATTAACAATGTAAACTGATTTATCAGGCTTATTGAAACACTTGAAATGATAGATAAAAAGGCAGAATCAAAGTTTATTAATAAAGAAACCTGCTTGTCAAATAACAATGAAATAAAAGCCAAAATAGCTAGCAAAATTAGAAGCTTTTTTTTCATGTTATATATTTAGATCCTGGATATAAAAATGTTTCTAAGAAAAAGGATATAAATAACAATTTAAATACAAATCAGTGGATTATAGCAAAAAATTGGTGATAAGGGTAATTGTTGCTTTGTTACTAGTCTTAATACCAATAAATGTATTTTATTTGTTATTACTTAAACCAACTTTATTTTTAACCTTTATATCCATGAATTTTTATGAGCCTATAATAAATTCTAGTTCTTTGATAATAAATAATGAAATCCTTGTTTTCATACCGGCTTGTATAGCAACATCTGCATATTACTTGCTTGCTGGGCTTGTATTATTTACAAAAGACTTATCCCTTAAAAGAAGCTTAAAAATGTTTTTTCTTGGATCCTTGATGATCTTCATATTTAACTTGATAAGGATAGACTTTCTTATTTATGTCTTGATTGAATATGGGATAGACTGGTTTAACAAGGTACATTTAATCTTCTGGAATTTTTTATCTACTGTATTTGTAGCTGGAACGTGGATATTATTAGCAATAAAATTTAAAGTAAAAACTATTCCTGTTTATTCTGACTTAAAATATCTGCTAAAAAAATCTGGCAGACTATAAATGTTAAGATAGTAATTTTAAAGTCATAACATTGATAAAGAAAACTTTAAATATTGCTTATTGCAAAGATAATGTTATGAAAAGGGGTTGTAAATCTATTATCTTATTTATAGCTATAATTCTTAGCATAAATCTTGTTGTTGCAGTAGACTGGTATGAACAAGAATCGGGAACTGAAGCGCCACTTTATGCTGTTGCTTTTGCAAATGAACGTGTAGCCTGGGCGGTTGGAGGATATGGGGCAGGCTTTCCATCAACCTCAGTTATATTAAAATCGATTGATGGGGGCGTAATTTGGACACCACAAGATTCTCCTGTTAGTGAACACCTACAGGATGTCTGCTTTGTTGATGAAGATGTTGGGTGGGCTGTTGGAATTGGAGTTATAATCTATACAGATGATGGTGGGGATACTTGGGTAGAACAATCTACTCCGTATGATGCGATATTTGATGATGTCTCTTGCATAGATAGAAACACCGCATATGTCTTTGGATCTGTCGGCAGACCATTTGATACAGACAGCAATGTTCTGAAACTGGTTGAAGGAGATTGGATAGAATTAAGTTCTGGGGTCAATACTGAATGGTTTAGCAGCTTTTTCATTGATGAAAATATTGGCTATGTTGTTGGTAATGGTGGAAACATTGTAAAAACAACTAATGGAGTAGATTTTGAACCTTTAGATCGTTTTGAGAGAAACGAAATTCCAGTAGCACTGAATGATATTCATTGTTTAAGTGAGGATGAATGCTGGATGGCTGATGGGAATGAAATTGTATATAAAACAAGCAACGGCTGGGAATCTTGGGATGAAATAGATACTGGTGAGACAGTATCTTCTTTTGGTGGGATTCATGCAAGAGATAGCGATAATGTCTGGGTTGTCGGTCAATCAACATTAAGGCATACAAATGATGGTGGTGACAGTTGGGAAAATGATGATACAGAGATTACCAATTCATTAGGTTTATTGCCTGTGGCATTTATGAGAGATGTTGAATTCATGGGCGATGTAGGATTAGCAGTTGGGGACGATGGTACAATACTTAGATATGGCCAGCCAACAGAATGCCCTATTATAGAAAATCCATGTGATGATGTATATGCAGTAACATATGATCAAGTTACAGGTTGTATTGAGGCTTATTATTGTGTTATATTGCCAGATATAAATAGAACGTTACAATTGCCTGTACCAGAGCCGACTTGTCAGGACAATTACAGAGAATGCGTTGAGGAGAATTATCCAAACCATGCAGATTGCGACGAGACATATGAATTCTGCAATGATATCGATGAAGTTCTTGCAGACGTTCAGAAAGAATACGCAGAAAAAATGATGTCATATGCATCAGAGTTTAAATACTTTGCAAATCTTCTTAATGGTGAAAAGATCAATGTTTATTTGAGCCAAGAAAAGGGAGAAGACAATATCTTTGGGGTTGAGATTGGTGAAGGAAGTGTAAAGGTTGTTGAACCTTATGAAAAGCCGACAATAGCCGTATACCTGTCAGAGAACACATTAAATGCAATAATCAAATCAGATGACCCAAAATCAACAGCCTTAAATGCGATTAAAAATGGAGATATTAAGATTAAAGGATTAAAGGGTAAAATGTTCAAGGTTCTTCTTTTTAAGATTGGATTAAAGATTTCATTGCCATTTTTAAAATAGATTTTAAAATTATAAATCTTCTCTTAGAACTAGCAAATCTTCTGTTGTAATTTTCTTTCCAGATTTTAATTTTAACTCTATGCTTCTTTGCTTTTCTTCAAGTATATCGTGCTTTCGCTTGTCTTTGATCTCGTTTATCTTTTTCTTTTCTTCATTTACCTTAATTGAATGCTCTCTTAAGTCAGAGAGCTTAGACGCAAGTTGATTTGCAATTTCACTAAATTTTTGCTTTTGACTTATAAATTCTGCAAAGGACTGCTCTTGATTCCTTTTTACTTCCATTAGATTGTTAGAAATTTCTTTTATTTTAGAGTAATTAACATTAATTTCTTGGTTTAATTCTTGAATTCTTTTATGAAAATTATCGGCTTGTCTTTTTGTATCATCTATTGTTTTGGATAATGTTTTTATTTCCTTTGAAAGATCTTCTACTACTTTGAACTCTTTAAGGATTTTTTTAATTTTTTTAATCTCTTCAGTAAGCTGCCTTTCTTTTTCAAATTTAAGTGCTTCGGTTTCTAGTCTTGTTTCCAGCTTATTTAATTTATTTCTTAATAAACTTAGGTTTACTGACTTTAACTTGGATAAAGAATCTTTATTTTGTTCATTAAGCTTTTTTATTGATTCAACAAGATACTTTGTCTTGCTATTTAAGGAATCTCTTTGTTGTCTGGTTTGATTCAAGCTATTTCTAAGATCTGTATTTTTTTTAATAAGATCTTTTACATTTTTTATTTGATCAAAAACAGTTTTCTTTAAATCTTCTTTCTTTTCAAAAGCTGTTTCCTTCTCTTCAGATATCTTATTTAATTCTTTTCTTAAATTAGTAATATCCTGGCTGATCATCTTATTATAACTTGCATATCTTTTAAAAAGATTTCTATGCCTCAATGAACAACAATAAAAACATTATTAATATTCCTGTTAAGAATGCTGTAAGCTGAAAAAAAGAAACAGTTGGCTTGGTTTCTCTTTGCAATTGGGGTATTAAGTCTGAGCCGGCTATATAGATAAAGCCTCCAGCTGTAAACGGCACAAGAAACATTGGGAGATTTTCTAAAGCAGATTTAGCTATTAATACAATTATGGCCCCAAGAACCGCAAATACTGCTGAAATAAAATTATACCATATGGCTTTTGATTTTGTAAAGCCTCCATGAATCAAGACGCCAAAATCGCCTATTTCTTGAGGAATTTCATGAAGTACAACAGCAACGGTTGTAGATATTCCTAATGGTATATTTACTAAATAGCTTCCTGCTATCAACATCCCATCTACTAGATTGTGAAAACCATCGCCGATTAAGTTTACAATGGCATATGGTTGTGGATGTGCTTTATGGGGCTCAATTATATGACAATGATGCCAATGAATGAATTTTTCAAGAATAAAGAAGGCGACTATTCCTAAAAGAAGGTACAATGATATATTTAAATTAAATCCTGCCTCTGCAGCTTCTGGTATTAAATGTAGAAATGCATCCCCAAATAATGCTCCTGCTGAAAAACTTACTAGCAATAATAAAACTTTTTTTAAAATTTTTTCATTTACTGCTAATGTAGAAACGCCAATTAAGGATATCAAGCTTACAATGAAAACGCTTAAGATTGTATAAGCAAAGATGCTTGGCATGTATTTTTTCAAGAAATTGACTATTTATACTTTTTGATTTAAATATTCAAGCTCTTCTGGAGATAAATCAAATTCATTTAAAGAGAATTTTCTTGATATAAATTTATAATAGGGCAACTCAGATTTAACATTATGAATTGACCTATGGGTTTTTTCAGCTATTTTTTCAGAAATAATTCTTTTTCTTTTATCTACCAAAAACCAAAGCTTCTTGTTTTGCTTTGGGGATCTTCTTGTTTTTTTATACTCTATCAAAGCATTATTTGTTTTAGTTTTAGCCAGGCTTATTCCTGAAGAGGTTAATGCCCTTAAATAAACCAAGAATCTCCAATGCTGCCTTCTTAATATCCTGCCTCGAAAAACATCTGATCTTGACATTTGATCAAATGCTTTTATCAGATCAACTCCAGAATATTCTTTTGGAATGTTTTCTTCAATCCAGTAAACATAAGCACTATCGTCTCCAAATATTACTGGGGATCTTGACTGACTGTAGTCAATTAAATCCTCATTTAAAGAGTCAATTGAATCATAAGAAAGCTTTGCGTTACTTTGCTTGAAAACATTTCTTAAAACAATTTGAATTTCTTCTTTTTGATCCCTAGAAATATCGGATATTTTTAATTCATTATTGATAATAAAACTTTGGAGATCTGTAATTGCTGCTCGTAAATCTTGATTTTTTGTCAAGATGATTAAATCTTCATTTTTATATTTTATTTTTTCTTGTTTACAAATTTTCTCAAGGGCTTTAATCATAGAATCTTGATCTATAGGATAAAATTTTACTAAGTTTGTCTTTTTTAATAAAGGCTGGATTTTTTCTAGTTCTATGTCGTTGCAAGTAAATATTATTGGAAAAAATGAAGTTTGAATAAGATTTATTAAAGAAGTTATTGCTCCTCGGTCTTGAATGCCGGATATGCCGTCTATTTCTTCTATTAAAATTATCTTTCCTTTTTTGAACAAAGATAATTGGGATGAAGCATTTTTTACAATGGTTTCTATTTGGTCTTTGTTTCTTTGATCTGATGCATTTAACTCAAAAACTTCTAGATTCAAGTCATTTGCAATTGCATAGACAGAAGAAGTTTTTCCTATGCCAACTTGGCCATATAATAACAATGCTCTGCCTTTGTTTTTTTTAAAGTTTATGATAAAATTCTTTATTTTTTTAACTGCTAAATCTTGGCCTACTATCTCTTTTTCTGTTTTTGGCTCGTATCTTTTTGTGAACAGCATTTTATTTTGTAAAGCTTGCTAATAAACTTTCTAGTTGTAAGTATTCATCAGAACCTTCAACAATTCTGAATTCTACCTCTCCGCATTTTTCGATCATCTCAACCTTTTTCTTATCATCTATTTCTAGATCCCAAATCTGTTCTTGAATCTGTTTTATAACGTCTAATCCAGACAAGCCATGTTTTAACATTGTTTCAAGTAGTAATTCTCGGGCTTTAATAAAATCATTTTTTATAGCCAAAGTTAATATTTGATTTATTTCTTTTGGCTTGGCTGCTGAAATTATTTCATATATCGATTCTTCGGTAATTTTATTGTTAACTGCAGCTGAACTTTGTAAGATATTTTCTACTCTTCTTAAATCTCCTGAAGAAACATCTATTATGGCTTGAACTGCTGAATCATCTATTTTTATGCTTTCTTTTTTTGAAATAGTTTCTACTATTTGCTTGATTTCTTTTTTATCCAGAGGCTTAAATCTAAAAACAGTGCATCTGCTTTGTATTGGATCAATTATTTTACTTGAGAAATTACAGTTATGAAGGAGAAATCCATTTCCTATAAAATTATGAAACTTGGGCAAGGATAGGTCACACACAATATCACCAGAAACTTCTTGAATAGTTGTGACTTTATTCCAAACCATATCTGAATTCCCATTAATTCGATGTTGGTTTGCCCATTTATAAAAACTAGGAAAATTGCGGGTGATGTTGATTGGTTTATTTTGTATTTGATTGGTTAATAAAGATATACTTATTCCAAAATCATTAGCAATACTAACCTTTGAGTTTCCCCCTTCATTAAATACTTGAACTGCATCTTTGCTATTGCTTTTTAATCTTTCTATAAAATTTTTTTTGTATCTTAAGTATTCATGGGCCAATCTGCCAAGTCTACGTTTTTCGCCCTCATAGTAAAATCCAATTCTACTAAAAAAATTAAGAAGGTTTTTGTTTGTAGAAGAAATTTTAAGCTGGAATCTAGTAACATCATTACCATCTTTTCTTTTATAGGGCATTGTTTTGTTTTTTATATATGAAACAACTCCGAATTCATTTAATAAATTTTGACAATGTTTTATAAATTCAAAACAAGAATTTTCAAATGGTTTTATTTTATGTTGGGTTAGAGCTAATTGGCTAAATATCGTTGGTGATTTCCTGTCTAATACTGGCTTTGACATCTCTGCATCAAAGAATCCTCTTAAAAACTCTCTCTTAATAAATTTAGGACCACTTAAGATCCATGCAGGAAATGCATAACTTTTAATACATTTATTCCCTGTAGGAACCTCACACGCCTTTAAGAGTATCCAAAGACTTCTTGAATAAACGTAAAGTGCATGACTTGTTCCCTTTGTCTTTCTGCCTTTAATTACAACTTTTTTCTTGGTGGTTTCTATTTCTGTAGTTTTAAAACCTAACTCCATTAGCTCTTTTTTTATCTCCTCAAGTGCCTTATAAGCACCAACAAAAGTTATTCTGTCTCTTTTCTCAGAGATATTCCCATCTCCAAATAGGTATCCAATTAATCTTAGCAAAATTCCTATCCTTTGGCTGGAATTGTTTAATGGTAAGAGCCCTCTTTTCTTAAGGTCATAAACTATCTTCTCGCATAAATTCTTTGTTTTGCCGTTTATTATCCTTGTTATTTGTGTAACGGACAAATCCAGATCGTGTCTCTCTTTTATTCTTCTAGATATCTCGCTCTTATTTAGTCCATTTTGTTCGTATAGGAATTGTATCTCTTTTCTTAATTTTTTAATGGATTTGCTTGTTAGATTACCATAATACTTTGCATTGCCGATTTCTTTCTTATTTAGTGTATCTTTTTCAAACATGTGTAATTGTTCTTCAATATCTTCTTCATTCAAAATAGTTCCCTCTTTCGGGGGGGGTGTTCCTTCAAGTGTAGGCAAAACAGCAATATAATCACCTTCAGAGAGATTTTTGCCTGGTTTCCACCCTTCTTTTGTAAAAACGAGGTGGTCATCTGTAAGGTTCAGGCTTCTGCAAGTATCTGTTCCTAACTTTATAATCTTCTTGCCAGTAATCTTTGTTGAAGATTCTATATATATTAGACTAACATCTTTTTCTATGGACATTTTGTCTGTATCTATACAAATCATATTTGGACTATTAATTTTTTTTATATCACCGATATTAATCTCTGTTTCATCTTTTAACACAACTTTTGTTTCTGGTGTAACACAGCTTAATATAAATCTAGTAGAAATGGCGTAGTTCTCCATTGTCCTACGCAAAGCATTTTGGGCTTCTCTTGTCAAGGCATCTGCTTCGTCTAAAAATATTATCTTAAAGGGGATATTTCCAAAAGGCTTTATTCTTGCAAAATCCTTTATTTCATTTCTAACTATGTCTATTCCTCGATCATCTGATGCATTTAATTCAAGAAAGTTATTCCTAAAATATTCACCGTATAATTCTTTAGCTATAATCAAAGCCAAAGTTGTTTTTCCTACTCCAGCTGGGCCAGCAAAAATCAAATGAGGCATGTTTTTGTTTTTGACAAATGCCTCTACCCTTGCTTTTATTTCTGGGTGGCCTTTAAACTCAGAAAATGTTTTAGGCCTGTATTTTTCTATCCAGATAGAGAAATCTTCCATTTTAAGCAATAAGGATGAGAGTTTTATAAATGTTTTTGAATAATTAAACAATAATATTACTACTAATAGATAGCTATCATTAGAAAGGTTTAAAAACTCTCTTGTTTTAAAGAAGAGATTATGGCACAAAACATAGTAGAAATGGTTAAAAATAATGAAGTATTACCTTATCTTATGGTATCTGAAGAAAAAAATTCTGAAGTAGCATATCCATCATTAGAGGCTAAATTAAGAGAATTATATACACTTAAGAATAGGCTTGAAAAATATTCAAAAAGACTTATTTTGGAGGGGTTAAAATATGCTTCAGAGAATAAGTTGTTTGTTCAGACAAGACCTATTTCAGAAGGGTATGTAGACGCCTCAGGAATAAAAGAACTAGCAAAAGATAATTTCCCTTCTCTTTATAGAAGATACAATTATCTTCAAGAAAAATACTTACAAAGACTAAAAACTTTAAAAAGTTTGATTCAAGATTCTTGATTTTCTTTGCTTGCTCTTCTATCAGATTTTCTAAAAGAACCTTTTCCTTTAGCCAAAGATTTCATAATGCCTTTGGCAGTATTTATGTTAACTGTGGGGTGATTTGGTATTTCGGTTATTATAATTCCATCAGCATCTTTCACTCTTATTCCTTCTTTAGTATGCTCAGTTATATCATATCCCAACCTATCAGCAAGCCTTATTAGCTCTCGGCTCTTATCATAAATACGCCCCTCTTCTAAAGAGATGCCAGCCTCATTTAATAATTTTTCTGCTTTACCGCTAAACTTTTCTGAAATGTGCATATTAAATGTTTTAATATAGTCTTCAATATACCTTAATGGTTTCTTTCCATAAGTTTGCTTGATCTTGCCGAGAGATATAGCTCTATAATAATTTTTAAGAGCATCTTTATACAAAACTTCTGCTTCGTTATAACTTATTTTACGATGTTCTCTTTTTTTTAGATATCTTCTGAAAGATTTTATGTTTGGATCATATTTTACTTTATCTTCTAAATTGCCAGATAAAAATAACAGGTTTGAAGTTAATATTAAAAAGAATCCCATAAAAGAACTTAATGGTGGAGAGATTGAAACACCAACTGCCGCTCCAGTTATATTTATTTTAGAGTTTAATAAGAAAAATACTCCAATTAAAAATGAAATTAGGCTTAATATTCTATATACCTGCTTTTTGCTCATTAAGATATTATTTAGGCAAAATATATAAATCTTCATTAAGCTTGAAATTAGAATGTACAATCATGCTTTAATTGAAAATGAAATTTTAGAGTATTGGAATAAAAACAAGATATATGAAAAAGTAAAGGCTAGAGGCAAAAAAGGCAGAAAATTCTATTTTCTAGATGGTCCACCATATACTTCTGGAAAAGTTCATATTGGAACTGCATGGAACAAGGCTTTGAAGGATTCTATTTTGAGATACAAAAGACTACAAGGCTTTAATGTTTGGGATAGGGCTGGGTATGACATGCATGGCTTGCCAACAGAACTTGCTACTGAAAAGGAACTAGGATTGAAAAATAAAGATGAAATTGAAAGATTTGGTGTTGAAAAATTTGTTAAGTTTTGCGAAAAAGTTTCATTAAGAAATTTGAATTTGATGAATAAGGATTTTATAAGACTTGGGGTATGGATGGATTTTGATAATGCTTACCAATCCATAAAAAAAGAATTCATGGAAGGAGAATGGTGGCTAATCAAAAGGGCTTATGAAAAAAAGAGATTATACGAAGGGGAAAAAACAATGCATTGGTGTTCTAGCTGTGCAACTGCCTTAGCAAAGCATGAATTAGAATATAAAAATGTTTCAGATCCTTCTATATATGTTAAATTT
>JACQNI010000012.1 GCA_016203135.1 Candidatus Woesearchaeota archaeon | reverse complement strand
TATATTATTTTTCCAAGATTTTTTTTCTTGTTGAAAGATGGAATCAAAACAAAATCAGAATTTTTGTAAACCCTTTCTATGTATTTTGCTTGCAGTCTTAACCTAGGATTTTTGCGTATTTTGCTATATTCTTTAATATCATATCCAAAAATAGATATACATTTTTTGCCTATTTTTCTTGCTATCAAATTTGCTACAGGCTCAAAATCAGAAACAACTATATCAGGATTGAACCTTCTTATCTCTTTTATGTTTTTTGCAATAGTTATTAACCAAGCCAATGGGAGATGAATGTTTCTTATTAAGAATTCATTTGTTTTAAATTCTAGTCCATAGTCAGGAAATTTATATCCTTGAATCTTTAATGTCTTGAATTTCTTCTTAAAATATTCATAGGAAAAATCATAGCCAAGAATCATCACCCTATTTTTCTTGTTTTTTATTATCTCATTTATTATGCTTTCACTTCTTATGGAATCACCAAAGCCAAAACCGGTTATTACAAACAAGACCCTCATTTTTTAACTTTTATACAATTTTACTATAAAAACTTATCCTTTATTTTATTTTATAAAATTTTTCTGCATACTTGCAATTATATCTCTTTCCATATAATCTTGCCCTTAAATGAACCAAAGGGAGCAAAGGATAGATAAAATGTCTTTGACTCTTAAACTCCTTTAAGACCTTTTTTTTCATTGCAAAAGTCTCTGTTATATCAATATATACCTTAGCATGATTGTCTTCAACAACATTCCATACCTCATAAGCATAGATATCCCCTTTAAATTTCAATTCTTCTAAAATTTTCAAGGTTATTTCATTGACTGATCTATGATCTGGATGTGGATCAGAGCTTGACAATGTATAAACCTTTGTGGGCTTGAATTTGTTTATCATTTCCTTTATTTCATTAAGCAATTTGTCATCATTTAGATATTGTTTTAATTTTCCTTCTTCAAGGTCAAGATATATGCTTTTTCTTTTAAGAAGTTTATCAACTTTTTTTGTTTCAGACTTTCTTTGTTTTGCAATGACCTCTTCTTTCATATGCGGATGAGATTTTTCACCCTTTGTAAATATCAAAGTTATTATTTTGTCTTTATTCTCTGAATATTTCGCTATTGTCCCGCCCATTCCTATTTCAGCATCATCTGCATGTGCAGCAAAAACAAGTATTTTTTCCATTTTCATTTAAACCTTACCCTCTACATATTAATTTTATAAATTAAAGGGTAATGTGGGAGACAGGACTCGAACCTGCGAAGGCACTAAGCCACCAGATATCTCATAGATATCAAGTTCTCATTTTTGGTCTTTTGAGTTTAGCCATAAAACTGGCCCGTTTGACCACTCCGGCACTCCCACATATCATTTAACTTTTTTCTATCTTTTTAAAATCTTTTATTTTATCAATAAAAACCTTTAAAACATCTCTTTTCTACCAAATTACAGCGGACTAGGCCGGGAATCTAGCTCTATTCCTGTAACTGCAAACGAGCTTCAGGCAGGGCCGAAGCCTAGGGAGCGGTATAATATAAGATACAAAGTCTTAACTCTGACTGAGAGGTTTTGTCCTGTAGGGTTTGTTCATATAAGAAACTGGTCAGATCCTGACGGAAGCAGCCATAATTATTTGAATAGGCGCTTATAGGGTAGCAGAACTGAGAAGGAGTTGAGGTAACTTTGTGTTTTGTTTTATGTCCATCTCTGGCATGTCCGCTACTTTATTTCAAATAAATCAGCTTTAACATTTTCAGAAATCTCTCCAAGGTTTTTTATTATCAGCCCATACATTCTGTCAATTATCAATTCAAAAATAGCTTCCTTCAAGGGTCCAGAGCAATAATTTATTATGTTTTCAATCTCATCAACATTTCCTGCCGCAATAGCATTTCTAGGGATTAAGCATTTCATGGATTTTCCCTCAAATTTTTCCACAAGTTTTATTGGAGTTCCAACCCCCATTTTTTTTAGCTCTATATTTACCTCACATAAATCTCCTTTTTTCTTTATTATCTGAAATTCATACAAATTATTTTCTCTCAAATTAATAAATTTAGCAGATTTACAATCTTTTAATGATTCCTCAAAGCAAATTTTATCTTGCTTGCAATCCTTTTTAATCAAACCACTAAAAAAGATTAGATAAATTCCAATAATTAAAAAAATAAAGATTATGAAATATCCCCTTGCAGAAAACCTTCTAACCCTCTTTTTTGTAAACTCAACCATTCAAATAATAAAAAATATTTGTTTATTAACCTTTCTAAGATTTATTTTACCTTATATTTCAGAGAAATTCTTCTATTGCTTTAACCTAATAAATCAATAATGCTAAAATAAATATCCCTCCAGAGTTAATCTTTATTCAGAATTTTCTAATAGCCATTTCCAGATAGGAATTACCTTTATCTTCCTTCCTTCTTCTTCAAACTCCTCTTCTTGATCAAGGGTTATAATGAAACCAGATTTTAACTTGAATTTATTTAGTGCTTCCAAGAGCCCTTTGACCTCTCTTTTACGATTTTCTTTATTTAGGTCATAACAGACTTGAATTGCTTTAGTTATCTTGGCTTCTTCTTTTACTACAAAATCACACTCGCTTTTTTCAGAAAAGTAATAAACATCTTTCTTCCTTCTTTTTAACTCAATCAATACTACATTCTCAAGATTCTTTCCGGTGTTTGGAGAGAAATTAAATCCTACTATTTGATTAAACGCTGTATCTATAATATATATTTTCTTTGGCGAATTTAAAGATTTCCTTAAAGAAAAGTCAAACCTGGGCAATTCAAAAAAGAAATAAGAATTCTCTAAATAAGAGATATATTCCTTAACGGTTATAGAATTAGCTAAATGAAGGTCCTTTTTTATTGAATTGTATGTAAATGTTGAAGAAATATTTGTTGCTAAAATATTTATGAGTTCTTTCATTACTTTTTGTTTCTTAATGGAATATCTTGCTATTACATCTTTATAGAG
>JACQNI010000023.1 GCA_016203135.1 Candidatus Woesearchaeota archaeon | reverse complement strand
TCTTCTTTTATTTCTTTTTTTATTATCTTGCAAAAAATACAATCTTTCATTTTAAACAATTTTGAGTTCTTTTAGCAATACTTTCCATGCATACTCTAACTTATCTTGTTTATATAATCTTTTTATTTCTGTTTTTGACAAAAACTTTATCTTTTTTACTTCTACTATGTCTGGTTTTATTTTTCCAGAAACCTTGCAATCGTAAACATAGTAATAATGGTGTTTTGTGCCGAGAACACAGTTTTGCTTCTGAGTTATTAATTTTTTCAATAAAAACTTCTTTGAAATGACTTTTAGATTTACTTCTTCTTTTATTTCTCTGGCTAAAGCATCTGAAGGGGTTTCATTTTTTTCTACATGGCCTGCGACAAATGCATAGCCTGGAGGCGGAAGACCTCTTTTTATCATTAAAAATTTATTCCCCTTTTTAATAATGGCTCCAGAAGCATAATGTATTGTTTTACCCTTTTTTATTGTTGTTTTTGGATTTGACATTTATAACTGCTTTACTTTTTAATCTTATTTGCAACACCTTTTAAATTCTTCTTGCATATCATAGAATATTTGGCAGAACTGTATTGTTGCAGCTTCTAATTCTTTTTTGCCTTTTTTTGTAAGCTTATATCTTTTTGTCTTACCCTTGTAGCCTATTTCTTCTATAAAACCTTTTCGATTTAAGTTTTTTAGAACAGGATAAATAGTTCCTGGGCTTGGTTTAATCCCCTTCCTTTTTTTTATTTCTTGGCTAATCTCTTGACCAGACATGTTTTTCTTGCTTATCAACTTTAACACCATGAAGCTAAGAAATCCTTTCAAACTAGAGCATCTTTCCATTTTAATCATTAATAATCTAAGTATTTAAAACTTATTAAATATCGTAAAACCGATATATTTATATATTAGTTTAATTTTATATCGTAAAACCGATATATAGGGGGTATTTGACATGAACTGCGGATGTGAATATGGGGCAAGAAGATTTTTTACGAAAGAGGAAAAGGTAGAGATGCTTGAGGAGTACAAGGACTACTTAGAAAATGAATCTAAAGGGGTTTCAGAAAGAATCAAACAATTGCAAAAGGATTAATTATTAATTAAGATGCAGGAGGGTGGGAAACATGGATTTGCCTTGGGGTAACGAAAAAACTATTATGTTTATAACAAATGTTGGATTGATTACTAGTAAAGGAATTTATGGAGATAATATAATGGCAGCTGAATGGACCCACCATGTTTCTTATAGCCCTGGATTAATTGCTGTCTGTCTCGGATTAAATAGGGCTACATTACAGAATATAAACTCTTCAAAAGAATTTGGAGTTAATCTTACAGCTACAGATCAGAATATATTAGCTAGTGTTGCTGGAGGAAGTACTGGAAAAGAAATTGATAAGGTAAAAGTCTTGAAGGAACTTGGTTTTAAATTTTATAAGGCTAAGAAAATAAATACTTTGATGGTTAAAGATGCTGCGCTAAATCTCGAGTGTAAGTTAGTAAAACAGATAGAGCTTGGAGATCATATGATGTTGGTTGGGGAAGTAATAAACGCTGAGTTAGGTAAAGGTAAAGAACCACTTGCTTACCACAGATTAAAATACTGGAAACTTGATAAAAATATTGAAAAGCCTTCTGAAAAAGAATTGGAAAGAATAAAAAATATAGTTCAAGAAAATAAAAAATAGTTATGGACCGGTCGGGATTCGAATTCTCGGATACTTTTGGTATCTCCCGAGACCCCTGCCATGCCGAGGCAGTACTCTATTGCACAATAAGGATTATATCCATATTAACCCATAAATCCCTATTTCCAGGCTGAGCTACCGGCCCACAATACAATAGGTGTGTAAGTAATAGCTTTTATTACTTCCTTTTTCAAATTTTAGAAATGCTTATAATTTTATGATGAACTTCTTATTATTATGTATGAAAGGAAGATCAAAATGAAACAAGGATATAAAGAAATAGATGACTACTTAAGTAGGTTTAAGAGTTGCTCCCCAGAAAGTCTTTTGAAGTATATGGGTCAATTAAGGGATTTTTTTTATGCAAATATGACAAAAGATGGCAGGAAATTCTTTGAACAGTCTAAATTGGAAGAAGAGATTAATGGATATAGAAATCTGAAAGAAAAATAGTTGTATTTACTTAACCCTTGTATGCACTTCTTTTCCAAGTTTTAAAAAATCTTCTCCATCCATTATACAATCTATGACTTTCTTTAAGTCAGATATTTTAACTCTAATCTGTCTGGTGGTATAAACATCTCTCAAAGTTATAGAGTTATCCTTTAAACTCATATGATCAATAGTGCAGGTTATTGTTGTTCCTATTTCATCGTTCCTAGCATATCTTCTTCCTATACTTCCAGATTCATCATACAAGCAGACGAAATTCTTTTCTAACATTTTAAACACCTGTTTTGCTTTTTCTGGTAAACCATCTTTTTGGATTAAAGGAAGAACTGCCACATCAATTGGACCCATACCTCTTGGAAATTGTAACCAAACCCTATCTTTTTCTTCCCTAAAGGAATTTTCTAACAAACAATAAGTTAATCTTTCTACACCACAAGCTATTTCTAGGATATGGGGGATTTCTCCAGGGAATTTTGTTTTTGAGTATTCAGAATGCCTTTTTAAGTCATAGTCTTGACGATCATGGATACCGCAGACTTCCATCCAGCCAAACCTTTCTGTTTTATACTCGATGTCCCAGGCATCTAGTGCATAATGGGCAAGTTCATCTGGATGATGTTGCTTTATTCTTATTCTTTTTTTATCCAAACCAATATTTGCTATTATTTCATATGCTATTTCTAAAATAGAGGCATATGCTTTTGATTTAAGCATTTTATTTTTTAATGCCTTTTCCATTTCAATATCTATTGGATCTTTTTTATCATAACTTAACAATGGAAGCTTTGTTTTTAAATCTGATAAAGAAATATTAGACTTGTCTTTTTTTAGAATAAATAATTGGGCTTCTGCTTGTGTGAATTCTCGTGTTCTAAAAACATGCTGCCTAGGAGAGACTTCATTTCTATATGCTTTTCCTATCTGAAAAACTCCAAAAGGAAGTTTTGTTCTGAAGAAACGATGATATTCTGGATATAATAGGTAAGTTGTTGTTGCTGTTTCCGGCCTTAAGAAGGATTCTTTATCTGAGCCAATTGTTGTTGACATCATAAGGCTGTATTTTTTTATGTTTTCTAAAGGGGATTTGCAATTTGGACATTTTATTTTCTTAATTTGTTTTTCAAGACTTGACATTTCTAAAATAACTTTTTCATTTGGCAAAGATTCTTTAATTAAATTATCTGCTCGATAAGTTGACTTACATTTTTTGCATTCAACTGTGAAATCAAAGAAGTTTGAATAATGACCTGAGGCTTCCCAGACAATTTTGGGCATGATTGTTGGGGATTCAACTTCAAAGAAGCTATATGAAGAAAAACCCTTTCTTATTACTGATTCGACTTTATTTTTTAATAATTTTCCGTTAATGCCCCAGTCATAAAATCCAGAAACTCCGCCATTATAGATATTTGGACTTGGACCCCATATGAAGCCTCTTCTTTTTGCCAGGTCTGATACCTTATCGAAAGCCATTTAAGAAGGGAATACTACAAATTTATATGGTTTTTGGATATGGTAAAAGAAATTGATAGGAATGGGAAAAAGTATTTTAAATGCGAAGAGTGCAAATTTTACTATAAAACCAGATATTTGGCTGTGAGATGCCAGGAATGGTGCGAGCAGAATGCAAGCTGTAATTTAGCTATAACTAAACATGCTGTTGCAAAAGACTTTTAAGATTATTTGTTATTAAAGCTAGATGTATAATTTTGATGAATCTAAAGTAATAGAAGAAATAAAGGCAAGAAAAGCTAGTAAAGTATTGCTACAATTTCCTGAAGGTTTAAAGAAAGAAGCGCTTAGATTTAGCAATTTATTAAATGACAATAAGATTGAGGTTATTGTTTCTGGGGATCATTGCTGGGGTGCTTGTGACTTGGCTTTGGATGATGCAAAGAAATTCAATGTTGATTTACTAGTTAACTTTGGGCATGTTGAATTCAATAAAGTTGACTTTCCTGTGTTATATGTTCCTATAAAGTATGAATGCAATATAAAAGAGTTTTTTGATGAACTTCAGTTTAAATTAGGCAGTTTTAAAAAAATTGGATTAATAAGCTCTATACAACACGTGCATCAGCTTGAGGAAGTAAAACATTTTTTGGAATTGTTTATTGAGGAAGCAATAATTCCTGACAAAAGGGGATTTTCTCAAGTCAATGGACATATTCTTGGATGTGAGTATAATTCTGTAAAGGCAATAAACGACAAAGTAGATGCTTTTTTGGTTTTGGGAAATAGGTTTCATGCTTTAGGGGCTTCGTTATCTACGGAAAAACCAGTATTATTGCTTGATGTTGCCAATAAGGAATTTACTTTTATGGATGAGATAAGAGAAAAAATTGTAAAGCAAAGGGCAATTGCAATAAACAAGGTAAGTGATGCAAAAAAAATTGGATTGATAACCAGCACTAAATCTGGGCAGAATTTTGGATCTTTTAAATCTGTGAAAGCTGATTTAGAGAAAATGGAAAAAGAAGTTATTGTTTTGACAATGGATGAAATAACAAATGACAAATTAGTAAATTTTTATGATGTAGAGGCTTTTATAGAATTTGCATGTCCAAGAGTTGCTGTAGAGGATTATTCTAGGTTTGAAAAACCGCTTGTAAATTACAGGGAAGCTTTAGTTGTTACAGGAAAACTTGAATGGGAAGAATTCTTGAAGCAAGGGTTACTTTAACTTTTCAACTTTTGCTTTTTCAGAAATGATTGCTGAATTTCCAGAAGGATCTTCTATTATTATTTTTAGCTTTTCATCGCCACATTCCACTTTCCATAATTTTTTAAGCATATTTTTTACTTTCTTTTTTACTTCTTCGTCTTCATCATCTTTTTGACTTTGAATTATTTCCTTAAACCTAGACAATAAGCCTTCGATGTTTGAGATAAAACCTTCTGAAGCTGGTCCAGGGGTTACTGTTAATTTTAGTTGAGGGACTTTTATTGTTGCTTCTGAGGATTTTATAACCCTGATGTTTAAATCCTTTTGATTTTCTATTTCAAATGTATATCTTGTTGGATCTTTTCTTTCTGCAGCTTCTACATCTGCTTTTTTATAGCTACAAGAAGAACATATCATTGAATAAATAAAACATTTTCCAAAATATGGAATGTCTTTTTCATCTTCAATCAATGTTAATGTTTTTTTCCTGCAAAAAGGACAAACTTCATTTTCTAATTTGTTCATATTCTTAATAGACAAGTAAATTTTTTAAATCTTTAGATTTCTTTTATGCCTTCTTTTGTATGAGCAATTAACCTGATACCGACCCCTAATTGCAACAATGCTGAGATTATAGCCATGTGTTCTTTTCCTGTTCCGGATATTAGATTTACTGCAACATCACCATCTAACTTGTCCTTTAAATGGGCTTTAATGTCATCCCTTAGTTCTATAAGGGGCTTGTTTTGATCTATTTCCATGAATTCAACTGGCTTTTCTGAAGAAGTAAAATTTTCTTTCCCAAAACTATTTGTAATCAAAAAGACTTTATCCCATGACTCTTCATTAATTAATCTAGAAACATGACTCCATGTTCCTTTTCCTGTTGATAAACATGCTATTAATTGAGTCATAACTTTATTTTTTGAATATTGTTTATAAGCTTTTTGTAGGAAAAAGATATAAATCACTAAGATTAATTAAACTTAATGAAAAAAAAGGTGATCAGAAAGAAATTAACCCTAAGAAGAGACTTGGGATATCTACAAGCAACTGTTGCTGGGGTTGGAATTATTCTTGGAGCAGGAATTTATGCATTGATTGGGATTGCTGCTGGGACTGCTGGAAATTCTGTATGGTTGTCTTTTGTTTTAGCTTCTGTTGTAGCAGCTTTTACTGGATTAAGCTATGCTGAGTTATCCTCAATGTTTTCGAAGGATTCTGGGGAATTTTTGTATGCAGAAAGGGCATTTGGGGAGAGGATTGGATTTATTACAGGATATTTAGTTATAATAGCGGAGGTTGTTGCCATAGCTACAGTTGCTCTTGGATTTGCAGGATATCTTTCTAGTTTAATTGGAACAAATCACTTAACCTTGATAGCTTTTTTATGCATTGCCTTGTTTTCTTTTATAAATTTTCATGGTATAAAAGAAAGTGCAACGATAAATATTATCTTTACGATAATAGAAACATTTGGACTATTGTTTATAATATTTTTAGGAATAAAATACTTTGGCAATGTAGATTATTTTCAGATGAACAATGGCTTAAGGGGAATATTTAAAGCAGCTTCGCTGATATTTTTTGCATATCTTGGCTTTGACAGCATGGTTAAATTAAGCGAGGAAACAAAGAATCCTAAAAAAACAATCCCAGCAGCATTAGTATCTGCTATAATAATAACAACCATAATTTATATTTTAGTAGCTTTATCTGCTGTGAGCATACTTGGGGCTGAAAAACTTGGAAATTCTAATGCCCCTTTGGCAGATGTGGCTGCTGCAGCTCTAGGAAGCAAGGCTTTTATTATGCTAGCAGTAATAGCTTTATTTTCAACATCAAATACTGTCTTGGTTTTGCTTGTAACAACATCTAGACTAGTCTATGCAATGGCCCGCGATTTTAAAAATAAATTTTTGTCTAAAATTCATGAAACTAGGAGAACACCTTACATTGCTATAATATTAACTGGATTGCTATCATTGATATTTGTGATGTTTGGAAACATAAGCCTTGTTGCAGGAATAACTGATTTTGCAATATTTCTTGTGTTCTTAATTGTAAACTTGTCTTTGCTTGTTTTAAGATACAAAGTAAAAACAAAAAGGGGATTTAAAGTGCCATTGAACATTGGAAAATTCAATATGCTGGCTTTTTTAGGGATTTTATCTGCTGTTTTTATGATGTTTAATCTTGAAGCTATTGTTGCTATAGCTGCAATAGGTTTAGCCCTGTCTGGGTTTGTTGCATATTATATCATAAAAAATTTTAACAGCCATAAATCTTTTAAATAAAGATAGATTACTTCATATATGGCAAAAGTTTCTATTGACAGGCCTTTAGCGGAAATCACTTTAAGAAAATATGAAAAGCCATATGACTTATCTGGAAGAGAACTAGTTAAGAAATTCTGCTTGAGCATAGGATTATTGCAGCCTGGAGATTCAAGAGACATAGTTGTTGATGTGCTAAGGGTTTTGCTGGAAGCTAGAAATGAAAAAAAATCATTAAATTCAAAAGAAATTGAAGAAAGAGTAATAATTCTCAGGAAGCAAGATAACCTGCCTTTGCTAGGAACGGCAGCTTCAAATGTAAGAAGGCAATTAAGAAGATTAAAGGAATTATTTTTGATTGAAAACATAAACAATAACTATAGAATAAGCGAGTTTGAAAAATTAAGCATTATATTTGAGAAGAAGATTGAGAAATATTACATGGCTAGCATTGTTGAAAGAATAAAGGAATATTTTGAAGCTATAAAATGATATACGAAGCCAGGGAAGATTCTTTTTTGTTGATGAAGCATATTAAAAATTATGCTAAAGGAGAAATACTTGATATTGGAACAGGATCTGGGATACTAGCCAAAGAAGCGAGCAAGTATGGAAATGTTTTGGCTGTGGATATAGATCAAGATGCTTTAGATTTAGTAAAAAAACTTGGAATTAGAACAAAGAAAAGTGATTTATTTTCAAATGTCAAGGAAAGTTTTGATCTTATAATTTTTAATCCACCGTATTTGCCTGAGGATCAAGAAGAGGATGAAGATAGCAAGAAAATAACTACTGGCGGGAAAAAAGGACATGAATTAATTGAGAGATTTTTTTCTCAGGTGAGAAAACATTTGAATAAAAATGGAAAAATATTAATTATTTTTTCTTCTTTAACTGGAGATGTTTTTAAAATCATGGAAAAATATGGCTTTGAATTTAGAATATTAGAAAAGGAAAAGTTATTTTTTGAAGAACTATATGTTTGTTTATGTAAAAAATATATTTAAATAACAATATTTAAATATCTCTAAATATTTAATTTTAATATGAAAAAAGGCTTGTTGTTTGCTTTAATATTCATTGTCTTGGCTTCAGTTTTTGCTCAGGAAGACTTAGAAGATGTTTATTCTGATATTGGAGAGGTTGAATTAGAAGCAGATCCTGGATTAACTCCGGATAATTACTTTTATGTTTTAGATTTATTCTTTGAGAGTTTGCTGATTGGAGAAAATCCTGAAAGGGCCTTGCAGTTTAAGGAAGAAAAGATAGCTGAAATAAAAGAGATGATAAAGCAAGGCAAGATTGAAGAAGCAAAGCAAATATTTAAGACTGTAAGTGGGTATTCGGAGCTTTTGGAAAGAGAGGTTTCACCAGACGTTGAAATAAGAACAAGAGAAAGCAGCAAAGCGGTGAAAGGAGTTTTAGATGAATTAGGAAATGAAATTCAAGGCGATCAGTGGAAGGAGGTAAGAGAATTGATAGAAGCTCATGAAAAAAAAGAAGATGAAATAGCAATTTCTGCAAGAATAACTGCACAAATTAAAGAATTATGTGAGAAGTTATCTAAGCTAGATCCAAAAGAATATGCAAGAACTTGCAAAACTGGAGAAGATGATCCTAAATGGCATAAAGAGCTTGATAAAAAATTAACAGAAGAACAAAAAAAAGAAGCTGAAGAATTTTTTAGTATAATGTCTGAATGTTTTCAAAATCCAGGGCAATGCAAATGTGAGGATATAAAGATTACTTCATTTGCGGATCAATGCAGGATAATTGCTCCATTGGCTGCATCATGCCAGGAAGGCAATGAAAATGCTTGCAATGAACTCGAGAAAATAGAAGATCCAATCGATTTATTACCTGAATATTTACAAGATGTTTTAGAAGAGATTGAAGAGAGATATGGAGAAGCAAGACATGATTTACATATTCCAAGTGAATGCAGAGAAGCTGGGGCTTTAGATAGAGAATCTTGCATGAAGATAATGTTTAAATTAAACGCTCCTGAAGAATGTGTTATAGCTTTAGAAGAAGGCAAAATTTCTTTTACAAATGAAAGAGAGGCAAGAAAAGCATGTGAGGAAATAATGTTTAAATCACATGCCCCAGAAGAATGTATAAAAGAAAATATAAGAGATCAAAAGGAATGCTCTAGATTGATGTTTAAATCACATGCCCCAGAAGAATGCATAGAAGCTGGATTAACAGGTGAGTCAAGGGAAGATGAGAAAAGATGTAGAGAAATAATGGAGAGTCTGGGAGAAAGAGAACGAGGAGGACCACCAGTTTTTATTGTAAATTGTAAGGAAATAACAGATCCAGTTGAAAGATTGAAATGTTATGATTCTGCGATACAAGGGGCAGAGCCTTATATTGAAAGAAGAGGGCCTTCTGGAGGCTGGCCTGAACCATGTGCTAAAGAAAATGCATTAACTAGGGAGTCTTGTGAGGCTGTTATGAGAAGATTTGTAGAAAGGGAAAGGGAAGAATTTAGGGGTAGAGAATTTCAAGATGAGAGGAGAGAACAAGGTTCACCTCAGCCAATAGAATGTCCAGAAGGACAATTTATTAGATGTGTTGATAATAATTGTGGATGTGTTTCAGAATCAGAGCTAAGACTAGAAGAACAAATATCGCCAAGTGTTACTCCAGAAGAGCATGAAGTTATTCCAAGTGAAGAAGTTCAGGAAGAACAGACTCAAATAGAACAAGGCACAGAGCAAACTGAAGAACCAACACAAACACAAGCTACAAGTGAAGTTACTGGGGGCTTTTTAGAAATTGACAATGAATTTTTAAGATATTATTATGGGATATCTCAAAAATGATTTAGGTGGAAATTTATATAAATAAAAGGCTATCATAATGATATTGAAAAAGAGGGTGATTATTTGGTTAACAAGAAAAATCTAAATTTTTTTAAAACAAATACAATCATTTTGACAATAATTTTAATCTTTATAATTATATTTTTATTATGGCTTATGTTTAAGGGTGATTAGTAGTGCCAGAGGATGTATTTGAAACAATTATTAAGATTATTTTTTATGTACTTTTAATATGGTTTATAATACAAATAATTCTAAAATTAAGCGGAAACAGCCCAAATATAGAAGCTATATTAACTACAGGTTTAGGGGTTATTTTTTCTTATTTATTGATAGCAACCTATAAAATGGGACTTTTTGTAGGTTCAGTTAACGAATTTATGAAAAACTCAAAAGAAAGTTTTAAGAAAGTAGCTGAGGATATGGATGAAATAAAAAGGAAATTATAAAAATAAAAATTAAGAAGCAAGCTCAGCTTCTATAACTTGTTGGAATGCTGAGAATGGCTGAGCTCCACTTAACAATTGATTATTAATAATAAATCCAGGTGTTCCTTGAATTCCGTTAGAGCTTCCTTCTTGCAAGTCTTTGTTTAACTCACTATCATATTTTTTTGAGTCAAAACAGCCATTAAATTTACTTGTGTCTAAACCAAGCTCTTGAGCCCATTTCTTATAGTTGTCATTGCTTAATATTTCCTGGTTTTTAAACACCTTATCATGATACTCCCAGAACTTGTCTTGCTCTCCTGCACATCTTGCAGCATTTGCAGCAGGCCTTGCATTA
>JACQNI010000011.1 GCA_016203135.1 Candidatus Woesearchaeota archaeon | reverse complement strand
GGTCTCGTCTGAAAGACGAGTTTAAGTGGGAATTTGTCTTGCCACCCTCCTTGTGGTGGAACTCAAAACAAATAAAAAAGTAAGATTTTCAACAGAGCCGATAAATAATCATCTCTCCTCAGGCTTTTTCCATTTTCTCCCCAGAGCTCTGTAAATTTCTTTTTCTGTTCTTCCTGCAATTTTTTTATTATTTTTAAACAAGCCGTGCTGAGTTAAATGAAAACCTTTTTTCTTTGCAAGAACTCTCAAGCCGATAGCAGAACCTTTTGCCGACGAATAAGCCAATAATTCAGCCCCCCATTCTTCTGGAATTGTATAATATAATTCAACTTTGACTTTCTGAATTTCCCAAGTAGATTCGCGCTCTCCGCCCTGCAAAAATTTTCCGCACGTTTTCATAAACTCTTCAAGTTTTTCCTTGTCTTTTGGGATTAGAACAATATCAATATCAACATGTTTTTTTTCATGCCTCCCGATGCTTCCGACAATTTTAATTTTTTTGCAAAAAGGTTTTAACTCTTTGATTAATCTTTCAGCAAGTTCTACGACCTCGTTTTTCATATAAAAATAAAAGAACTAATAGTTATAAATTTAATTAAAAAAGAAAATATTGAAAATTAAAACGGAAGATCATTTTCATCAGGAATATCTTCTATAATGGGATTTTTTTCACCAAGAAAAATTAATCCTTTATCAAAATACTCAATTATATCTAAAAAATGTTGTTTGTTCGGACTAAGAGAGCTATACTCCTTGTAAGAACACTCTATAGCAAGTTCAGGACGATAATCATAATAAGCATCTATATATAAATCTTCAATAAGATATTTATCAATATAATCTTTTGATTTCTTATCTAATGAATAAGCTTTTGAAACTGCCCCTAAACCAACTAATTCATAATCATCTCCTTTGACAAGAGGAACTTCTAAATCTGGACCAAACGTTGGAAAAGAGATACTCATCTCACCTAAAAAATTTTTCAAAATTAAATTGGGATTTTTAAGAGAAGCTCTAAAATAAGGCAGACCCTTTGTATAAACCTGAATAAAATTTAGACTATCATTTTTAAATAGATTATCTTCAAATAATACTGCTTTTCCATTTAATAAAAATGTTTCTTCAGCTTTTATTTTTTCATCCAAAACCATTTCAACTCAATCCTCCAAGATAATCCGGCATCTCGCCTGCAGATTTCATATTGCCTTTTTGCCGTGTTTGGCCGCCAGAAGCAATAACATCATCAATTCTCAAAATCATTACAGCAACTTCCGACGCAGAATTAATTGCCTGTTTTTTAATGCTGTACGGCTCAACAATTCTTGCTTTTAAAACATCTTCAATTTTATTTGTAAACAAATTCAAGCCCGTGTTTAAATTTCCGGAGTCATGCAAAAATCTTAGTTCAGTTAAAATATCAATTGGGTCCAAGCCCGCATTTTCTGCTAATGTCGTCGGAATAAATTCCAAAGCATTTGCAAATTCTTCCACTGCTAATTTCTCTCTCCCGATTAGAGATTTAGCAAATATTCTTAATCTTCTGGACAATTCAACCTCTACGCTTCCCCCTCCTAAAACAATTAATCCTGTTTTTAAAACACAAAAAACATCTCCAAGCCCGTCTTTCATTGCTCTCTCAACTTCGTCAAGGACGTGCTCTGTTCCTCCGCGGATTAATATTGTCAAAGATTTTGGATTTTTACAGCCATAAACATAAGTCATAATATTCTCGCCGTGTCTGATTTCTTTAACACATTCAGCGTCGCCAAGTTCAAACGGAGTTATCTCTTTCAGATTGGAGATAATTTTTGCTCCTGTAGATTTAGAAAGTTTTTCCATATCGCTTCTGGCAACTCTCCTGCAGGCATAAACTCCTTCTTTGGCTAATAAATATTGGGCAAAATCATCAATTCCTTTTTGGCAAAAAACAACGTTTGCTCCGGAATCTTTAATATTATCAATCATTTGTTTTATTATCTGCTCTTCCTGAAACAAAAATCCCTGCAATTGCTCAGGAGAAGAAATGGAAATTTTTGTAGTAATTTCAGGATTTTTCAGCTCCAAAGGAACATCAATTAAAACAATTTTTGCTGCTCTGATTTCAGAAGGCATTTCATGTGAAATTTTTTCTTTTTCTAAAACAATTCCGGAAATTAACTCGCTGTCTTTAATGCTTTCTCCCTTAATCTTTACTATTTTAACGTCGTTTAAATTAAAATTTTCAACTCCCTGATTGCTTATTTTAATTTGTTTTATGATTTTAATAATTATATCAGCAAGTTTTTCTTTTGAATCCTCTGCGCTCTTGCCCGTCATAGCAG